>NZ_JBEXIA010000030.1:0-84310 GCF_040608335.1 Micromonospora sp. NPDC005194
GACAGTTTCCGTCAGCTCGGAACGGAAACTGTCCAAGATCTGCGCCGCGACATCCCGTTCGGGCGGGGCCGGGCCGACCGGCCCGCGCCCGAGTCGGGCCAAGCCGGAGCCGGGCCGGCCCCGGCTTGGCCGAGCAGGGCCGGGCCGGACCAAGCCGAGCCAAGTTGGGCCAGACCGGGCCGAGGCCGGGCGGAGCCGGGCCGGACCAGGGCGAGCAGGCCTGGACCAGGCCGAGCAGGCCAAGCCAGGCCAGCGACTCCGGGCGAGCCTGCGGGTGGACATGCCGATGGCCGGCACCCCGGGGGGTGCCGGCCAGTCGGTCGGGTCGTGCGGTGGGTCAGCTGTTCCAGTACTGGCCAACCAGGTCGGCGGCCTGCTGCTCCCACTGGGCGTAGGCGTCCGGGTACGCGGAGACCTGCACGGTCTGCGCGGCGTCGGTCAGCGGCATGTCCTGCCACCCGTCAACCTGACGCAGGCCCTTCAGGAACGCGGTCGTGGAGTATTCCGGGTCGGTGATCTGCTCCGGCGTGCCCCAACCACTGGACGGGCGCTGCTGGAACAGCCCCAGCGAATCATGGTCGTTCATGTCGCCGAGGTGGCCGAGGTTCTCCAGCTTCGACTCCTGCAGGCTCGTCGCGATCGAGATGACCGCGGCCCGCTCGGGCAGGCCCGCCTTCTTCGTGGCGGCGATGATCGCCTTGGCGTTGGCCGTCTGCTCGTCGTTCAGGTCGATGTGCGACTGGGCACCCTGGGTGCCGTGCGGGATCAGCTTGCTCGTGTCGGGCTTGTCGGCCTGCACCACGGCCACCGGACGGGCGTCCGTGCTCGGGGTGGCGACATGGGCGATCGGGCCGGCGAAGACACCACCGGCGAACGCGAGACCAGCAACAGACAGCATGCTCTTACGGAAGATCGTGTTCATGGGGGTAGCTCCTTCGGGGGTAGGAACACCACACGCCACCACCGGGGGGACGGTGACGCGGATGTGAGCACCTCGTCGGGCGCTGCAAAAGCAGGGGAAAGTTTCGGGTCGGCACCCTGCGGGGCGAGGCCCTCGCGGTGCCGGGGCGGCGGCCAACGGGCGAGGGGGTCGCTCGTGGCGCCGGGACCGTGTGCAACGACCGCCGGTCCGGGGTCATTCCCGGGCCCTCAGCGGGACCTGGCAACGGACCCGGGGGCGGGCCCACGGTCGGTCGGGGGTCTGCAACGACCCGACCCGGCCGCCCATTCCCCCACCGGTTGGGCGGGGCACGGTGGCCGTGGTCCTGCGATCGTCAGGGTATGTAACGACCCCCGGCCCGCCACGATTCCGGCCCAGGGATGCACCCGGTCACACCCCATCGGGCCTCGCAACCGGACAGCACGCCCCAGACCAACCGCCTCCGAGGGCCGGAGCGAGCCGTCGGGTGACGATCCACCCGGAATGTCCGATACCGGATGGTGCGAGCGATCGGGACATCCCGGCCTCCCCGATCCGGCTTGATCTTTAGGAAAGGGATGCAGAGGTAGCGCAGGACAGCAAGGAGACGGCGGCTGTAGCCAGTTGCGTGGGCGAGGCCGAGCTTGTCGAAGATGGCGTTGACGTGCTCGTCCACGGCGCTCTGCGACACGTGCGACCGCTGGGCGACACCGGCGTTGGTGAGCCCGTGGGCCATCTCGTGCAGGACGTCCCGTTCGCGCGGGGTGAGTCGGCCGAACGGGTCGGGTGGCTCCGATCCGGCCGCCACCTGGCTAACCACCTCCGGGTTGAGCGCGGGGCCCCGGGCGGCGACCCGGTCGAGGCGTCGAGGGAGTCATCCACCTGGGCGACCGATTCCTTCGGGACGGTCCGCGCGCAGCCGGGCGGCGTAGCGCTGGTGTCCCCACCTGAGACGTCTGGCAAGGCGGCGGGCTAGCGCTCGTCCGAGGCCCAGGAGCCGCCCCGGTAGAGGGTGCCCCGACCGCCCGGATCCGGCATCCCCGACGGTGGCGCACCATCCCGAGAAGGACCCGAGTCCGACCAGGGACGGTCGGCCGACTCGGGGTTTCGCGCGGCGCGGCGGGCCCGCAGCACCCGGGAGCCGACGAACCAGGCGACGGCCGCGACGCACGCGACGATCACGACGTTCTGGAGTGTGCCGACGTAGCCCTCGACGAGGTGCCAGTTGTCGCCGAGCAGGTATCCGGCGAGCACGAAGGTGGTGTTCCAGATCAGGCTGCCCAGCGTCGTGTAGAGCAGGAAGATCCGCACCGGCATCCGCTCCACCCCGGCCGGGATGGAGATCAGGCTCCGGAAGATCGGGATCATCCGGCCGAAGAACACCGCCTTCACGCCGTGCCGGAGAAACCACGCCTCGGTCCGGTCCACGTCGCTGAGCTTCACCAGCGGCAGTCGGGCGACGATGGCGCGCATCCGCTCCCGGCCCAGGGACGCGCCGATCAGGTAGAGCGCCAGCGCGCCCAGCACCGAGCCCAGCGTGGTCCAGAAGATCGCGCCGAGCAGGCTCATCCGCCCCTGCGCGGCCACGAAGCCGGCCAGCGGCAGGATGACCTCGCTGGGGATCGGCGGGAACAGGTTCTCCAGCGCCACCGCCAGACCGGCGCCCGGCCCGCCGAGCCGTTCCACCAGATCGCTGACGTAGCCGACGATTCCGCCCTCGGGCGGTTCGGCCGCGGCGGCGGGGGTTCCGGTGGCGAGCACGGCGTGCGACGTTCGAATCATGTCTCCACGCTACGAACCGATCCTGAGAATCGACCATGAGGCGGACCATCCGACCCCGCGGGTCGCTCCCACCGGCGGGCGTGCGGAAAACCGCACCCCGTTGCGGCTCGCGGTGGCGCAGCCGCCGTGCGTACCCCTGGATGTCGCACAGAACGCGCGGGCGCACGCCGACGCGGTCCGCGCGGCGCGCGCCCGGGTGGTGGTCTTCCCGGAGCTGTCACTGACGGGGTACGAGTTGCAGGGCCCGGTCGCGTCGGTGGACGACCCCCGGTTGGCGCCGCTGGTCGACGCGTGCGCCGAGGCGGGCACGCTGGCGCTGGCCGGTGCACCGGTGGCCGGTGACCACATCGGGGTGCTGGCGGTGACCGGCGACGGGGTGACCGTGGCGTACCGGAAGATGTGGCTCGGCGGCGCGGAGGCGCAGCGCTTCCGGCCGGGCGACACACCAAGGGTGCTCGATGTGGACGGGTGGCGGATCGGGCTGGCGGTCTGCAAGGACACCGGCGTCGCCGCGCACGCGCAGCGCACGGCCGCGCTCGGCATTGACGTGTACGCGGCGGGGGTGCTGGAGTTGGCGCGCGACGCCGGCGTTCCGGACGAGCGGGCCCAGCGGATCGCCACGACACACCGGGTCTGGGTGGCGGTGGCGAGCTTCGCCGGGTCCACCGGCGGCGGCTACACCGAGGCGGCGGGACGGTCGGCCATCTGGACACCGCGGGGTGAGGTGACCGCCCGGGTGGGCACGGCACCGGGCGAGTGGACCGTTACGACCCTCCACTGAGGGTGCCGCCGGAGTCGACGACCGGCCCGAGGGCCCCCGACGAGGGACCGGTTGTCGTACCGCTGCGGCAGGATCGGGGCCATGAGTGCGATCCCCTCTCGGCTGTCCGTGGTCACTCTGGGCGTACGCGACATGGGTTCGCTGCGGTCGTTCTACCGCTCCCTGGGCTGGCCGGAGCTGTCGGCGAGCGACGACGGCTGGTCGGCGTTCCTGCTCGGTGGCGTTCTGCTCGCGCTCTATCCGCTGCCGGATCTGGCCGCCGAGGCGGCACCCGGCGTCGCCGGTCCGGCCGGCGGCTGGTCCGGCGTGACCCTCGCCTGCAACGTCGATGACCGCGCCGAGGTCGACACGGCCTTCGCGGCGGCCGTCGCGATGGGGGCGACGGTGGTGGCGGAGCCGACCGACCGCCCGTGGGGTGGCCGCTCGGCCTACATCGCCGACCCGGAGGGCAACCGCTGGGAGATCGCCTGGGCGGGCACCGCCGTCTTCGACGAACGCGGTGCCCTCGTCTCCTTCGGCTCGTGAGTGCCGAAGTTGCTCACAGGTGACCGCCCTTGAGATGCTTCGGTCCATGACCATCTTCCCGCCGACGTTCGCCGAAGATGTCGTGAATCAGCCGGCCCAGGCACAGGTCGAGGCGTTCATCGACGAACACCGCGGAGCGCTCAACGGCGCCCTGGACGGGCTGACCGAGGAGCAGGCGCGTCGCTCTTTGGTGCCATCGCGGACGACGCTGCTGGGTCTGGTGAAGCACGCGACCTTCGTCGAGAAGGTCTGGTTCGACGAGGCCGTCACGTGCCGGTCGCGCGCCGAGATCGGGATCCCGGCGACGCCGGACGAGTCGTTCATCCTCGATGACGGCGACACGATCGCCGCCGTCCAGCAGGCCCACCGCGAGGCGTGCGAGGCGTCGCGCCGCGCGACGGCGTCACTGGGTCTGGACGACCTGCTGCGCGGCAACCGGCGCGGTCCGCTGCCGCTGAACTGGGTGTACCTGCACGTGCTGCGCGAGCTGGCTCAGCACTGCGGGCACGCGGAGATCCTGCGCGAGCAGATCCTCAGCGAGTAAGGCGCCGGCGCGGCGTTACTGGATCACGCTCTGGCCGACCGGGGCGGTGTCACCGAAGCGGCGCAGGGTCCAGCGGGCCGGCGGCCAGCCGCCGGTGTCCTGGTCGGTGACCCACTCGGTGATTGAGGCCGGCGGCACGTCCAGGTCGAACGCCCGGAAGATCGGCTGCGCGGCGAGCGCGTGGAAGGCGCCCTCGACGGTCTCGCTGTGGCCGACCAGGACCACGGTGCCGCCCCGGTGCCGGTGCGCGATCTCCATGATGGCGCGACTGACGCGCACCACCAGTTCGGCCCAGCTCTCGTTGCCGTCCTCGAACGGCCGGAACACTCCCCCACCGGGCACCGCGTGTTCGGTGCGGAAGCGGGTGACCGGCAGCCCGTCCGCGTACGGCGGGGTGTGCCAGGTGCACAGGCCGCAGTCGGCCAGCGGGCGGACGCCGAACGCCGCGGCGATGGGCTGCGCGGTCTCGACGGTGCGGCGCAGCACGGACGAGTAGACCGCCAGCGGCCCCTCGACGGCGTAGTCGTCGACGAGCCGCTGGGCCAGCCGGTGTGCCTGGTCGTGGCCGAGCGGCGTCAGCCCGCGGCATCCGTGCGGGCCGCCCACGATCCCATCGACCTGGTGGACCGACTCGCCGTGCCGCACGAAGATCAGCCGTGTTCGCATCGGCCCATCATGCCAGCGACGTACGCGGATGGATCAGCCGTCCGTACGAGATGACGGCCGTCAGCCGGCGTCCAGCACCTCGCGCAGCCGTGCGGCGAACTCTTCGGGCTTGCCCGCATAGCCGAACTCGCCTCCGAGGAAGCCGCCGTGGTGACTCGGGAACACCACGGCCTCCTGGCCGAGCAGCGCCGCCGTGCCGAGGGCCGTACGGTCGGTGTACGTGCCCGCCGACTCCTCGCCGACCGCGATCACGATCCGGGTCGGGGACGCCGTGAGCACGCTCGCGTCGGGTTGGTAGTCGGTGATCGCCCACGAGCTCTTCGACAGCAGCGGATCGTCGCGGCTGCCGTCGTCGTCGGTCGGCATGCCGACCATCGCGGGGTCGGGCGCGGGCTGGGCGAAGTAGGCGTCGGTGAACTCGCCCTGCCACGACGTCATCGCGATGAACGCGGCCATGCCGGCGCCGAATCCCTTCGCCTGGTACGCCTCGTAGAAGGCGGCCTGAGCGCGCTCGGCTGCCGTGACGTCCGGGAGCACCGCGTTGATCGGCGGCTCGTGGGCCACCAGCGTGACGACGTCGCCGGGATGGGCCGCGACGAGTTCGAGTGCGGTCACCGCACCGCCGCTGCTGGCGAACACGTCCACCGGGCCGGCGTCGAGCGCCTCGATGAGCAGGTGCAGGTCGGCCGCCTGCTGCTGTGGCGTGTGGTCGGACCGGCCGTCGGTGCGGACGCTGCGGCCGAGGCCGCGCGGGTCGTAGGTCACGACGGTGCGGTCGGTGAAGTGCGCGGCGAGCGCGTCGAAGCCCTCCGCTGTCATCGGCTGGCCGATCATGAGCAGCGCGGGACGCCCGCCGCCCGGGGGTAGGGGGCCGCGGACGTCGTAGACCAGCTCGACGCCGGGCACGGCGAGGGTGTGCGTCTGCTTCGTCGTCATGCCGGTGAGACTACGACAGATGCCCTCAGTCGGCGGTGCGCCCGGCGGGCAGCCCGCGGGCCTGATTGAGCAGTTCGTCGAGGTGTGTGCCCGTCTGCCGCGGCAGCCGGCCACGGTCCACCAGCTCGGCGATGGTGTTTCGCAGGTCGGCGATGCGCCGCTCGCGGTCCTTGGACCGTCGGTTCACGTCGGCGAGGTCGTCGCGAAGGTCCTGGGCGGTCTTGCGGTCGACATCTCCGCGGGCCACCGCCGCGGCGAGCACGTCGGTGAACTCGTCGCTGACCTGGCGGAAGCTGACCGGCACCTGCTGACCGACGGTCGAGGGCGCGGCGCTGGCGGTCGGCGGCGACGGAGACGCCGATGCCGGCGGCCTCGGTGCCTGCGTACTGGGCGCGGGTGTCGGGGCGGAGGTCGACGGCGGGGCCGCGACCTGCCCGGACCCGGTTGTGTCGGGTGCGCCGAGGCCCTGGGTGAGCAGCGCGCCGAGGCCGACCAGCACGGCGAGACCGGCCGTGACGAGGAGGGCCAGGGGTCGGCGCGATCGGCGGCGGGCCGGCACGGCCGCGACCGGCACGGGACGCGCGGCCGAGCGGTCGATCAGGGTCGGCGGGTGGGCCGCCGAGGCGGGCGCCACGATGCGCAGCAGCTCGGTGGGGGGCTCGACCGGTTGACCGGCGCCGAACCGGCGGGCCAACTGCGCGGCGCTCGGCCGGCGGGCCGGGTCGGCGGCGAGGCAGGCGAGGGTCAGCTCGGCGATGTCGGCGGGCAGGCCGTCCACCCGCAGCGGCGGCACCGGTGTGCCCCGCCGGTGCACCTCGAGGGCGTCCTCCCAGCTCTGGACGGGCAGGGGCGCCTGGCCGGTGAGCGTGCGGTAGAGCAGCGCGCCGAGGGCGTACACGTCGCTGGCCGGGTCGGGCGGACCGGCGGCGAGGCGCTCGGGGGCGAAGTACGCGGGTGTGCCCATCAGCGGCTCGCCAGACTGGCTGTCGAGCCCGCCGAGCGCGGCGATGCCGAAGTCGAGGACCTTGGCGCCGGTGTCGGTGAGCATGACGTTGCCCGGCTTGACGTCGCGGTGCACCACGCCGATGCGGTGCGCGGCGGCCAGCGCGGCGGCGATGTGCCCGGCCACGCGGACCGCCTCCGGCCAGGGCAGGGGGCCGTTGCGCAGCCGGTCGGCCAGGTTGTGGCCCTCGACCAGCTCCATCACCAGGTACGGGACGACGACGCCGCCGGTCAGGGTCGCCTCGGCGTAGTCGTACACCTGGGTGACGTGTGGGTGGGTGAGCCGGGCGGCCGCGCGGGCCTCGCGCTGGATGGTGGCCCGCAGTTGCGGGTCGGCGGCGAGCTGCCCGGCGAGCACCTTGATCGCGACGGGCCGGCCGAGCACCTCGTCGTCGGCCCGCCACACTTCGGACATGCCACCGAGCCCGATCCGCTCGTGCAGGACGTAGCGGTCGTGGAGGCGGAGGGTGGGCGTGAAGGGTGACATGGCTTCACCAGTCTGCCTGGCGAGTGCCCCTTCGACCACTCTGCGTGTCCGGCCCGGCACCGCTCGTCCCATGCGTGCCCAAATGGGTCAGGAGCAGCGGGTCACCGTCGGCATCGGTCGGGGCTGGATCCGGTCGGCGAGCCGGCGCAGGGCGACGGCGGTCACCTGTCGGGTCGGGGCGAGCAGCGCCCGGCGGGGTCGCTCGGCCTGGACCGGGGCGTCCGGTCGGGCCGAGTTGACGTGTCGGTTCATCGCGTCGAGAGCGGTGACGTAGCCGGTCGGGAATTCCATGGTCAACTCCTCGGGACAGGTCCGGTGGAGGCCCGGACGACGAGTGCGGTGGGCAGCAGCACCTGACCGGCTGCGGCGTCCGCGGGTGGGTCGAGCAGCAGTTCGGCGGCGATCCGGCCCTTCTCCTCGGCGGGTTGCCGGACGGTGGTGAGGCCGGCCGACGCGGCCTCGGGAATGTCGTCGAAGCCGGTCACCGAGACCGGCGGGTTGGTGCCGCCCGGTCGCTGGGCCAGCGCGTCGAGCACACCGAGGGCGAGGACGTCGGAGCCGGCCAGCACGGCGGTCGGCGGTGCCGGCCCGTCGAACAGCCCGGCGACGGCGGCGGCCGCGGCCTGGCGGCTGTTGCCCAGGGCGTTGACCAGCGTCAGCTCCGCCCAGCCGACGCCGACCTCGGCGAACGCGTCGGCGAAGCCGGCAAGCCGGCCGCGGGTGGTCGGGTGCCACGCCTCGTGCACCCCGGACAGGGTGACGGGGCCGGCCGGCGCGTCGGGCAGCACAGCGTCGGCGAGCAGGGCCACCCGGCGGTGACCGAGGCCGGCCACGTGCGCGGCGACGCTGCGAGCCGCGGCCCGCTCGTCGATGCCGACGAACCGCTCGTCCGCGCCGGCGTCGTCGTGCGACGCCGTGCTGACGTAAGGCAGCCCGCGCGCCCGGATCACGTCCAACGCCCACTCCTCGTCGGCGACGCAGTAGACGCAGAAGCCGTCGACGGCGGCGTTCTCCACCGCCCGGCGGGCGTCGGTCTGCGCCGGTGGGAGCGGCACCAGCAGCATGCTGGTGCCGTGTCGCTCGGCGGCGCCGCTCACCCCGGTGAGGAAGCGGATCGCGAAGGGGTCGGTGAAGGCGTACGACAGCTGCGACGTGAACAGGACCCCGATCGAGCCGACGAAGCCGCGGCGCAGGGAGCGGGCGGTGGGATTGGGCCCCGGGTAGCCGAGCTGGCGCGCGGCGGCGAGGATCCGCTCACGCAGTGCCGTGGAGAGCTGGTCGGGGCGACTGTAGGCATTGGACACGGTGCTGCGGGAGACGCCGACGGCGTCCGCCACGGCTTGCAGTGTTGGCTTCACCCGGCACCTCTCTGTATCGATTCAGACTGGATCGATACAGAGACTAACCCGACGGGTTGGCGACGGTCAATACGAACCTGTGAAACCTCAGTGCGGCCCCGGCCGGGTCGTCACTGCGGGTACATCTCCTCCAGCAGCCGGCCCAGGATCTCCGGCGTACGCTCCGGCGGCTCGGCCTCGACGCACAGCCGCTCCATGGCCACGGCGTAATAGTCGAGGTCCTCGCGCTTGTCGAGGTAGATGGCGCTGGTGAGCTGTTCGATGTAGACGATGTCGGGCAGCTCCTGGTCGCCGAAGCGCAGGATGGTGAAGGCGCCACCGGCCGCCGCGTGGCCCCCGGCGGCGAACGGGATGACCTGGAGCCGGATGGTGGGCGACTTGGTGGCCTCAATGAGCGCGACGAGCTGCTCACGCATCACCTCGGCACCGCCGATCGGACGGCGCAGCGCCGCCTCGTCCACGACGGCCCAGAGCTGCGGCGGGTTGTCCCGGTGCAGTAGTTGCTGGCGCTGCATCCGCAACTCCACGCGGCGATCGATCTCGGCGGCGCCGGCCCCGCCGTGCCCGAGCAGCACGACCGCGCGAGCGTACTCCCGGGTCTGCAACAGGCCGGGGACGAACTGCACCTCGTAGCTGCGGATCAGCGCGGCCGCCGCCTCCAGGCCCAGGTACGACTGGAACCAGCTGGGCAGCACGTCCCCGTAGCGGTGCCACCAGCCGGGGCTGTTGGCGTCCCGGGCGAGCTTCAGCAGTGCCGCGCGCTCGCCCTCGTCGCTGACGCCGTACAGGGTGAGCAGGTCGGACACGTCGCGCTCCTTGAAGCCGACCCGCCCCAGCTCCATCCGACTGATCTTCGACTCGGAGGAGCGGATCTCCCACCCGGCGCCCTCCCGGGTCACCCCGCTGGACTCCCGCAGGCGGCGCAGTTGGGCGCCGAGCAGCATGCGCAGCACGGTCGGCCCGGTTGTCGGGCCGCCCTCGGCGGGAACCATCGTCACGTGCGGACCTCCGGATACCGACCACGCGGTCGGGCACCCAGCCCGGCCGACGTGTAAGCATGCCATGGACCGACAGTGAGGTGAACTCCTCCGGACCGGCTATTCAGTCCCGTCCCCGGGACGGCCTTCGACGACCGGTCAGTTGATCAGGTGATCGAAGTCGCCGTCGCGTGCGCCGAGCACGAACGCGGCGATCTCGTCCACTGTGTAGATCAGCGCGGGTCCCTCCGGATGGCGCGAGTTGCGAACGGCGATGCCGGCTCCCCCGGGCAGTTCGGCGAGTTCGACGCAGTTGCCGCTCGGGTTGCTGCGGCGGCTCTTCTGCCAGCTCAGCGGGGGCAACTGAGTAATCGGAACGCCATTGGGTGGCTGTTGCATGAGAGGCGTCTTTCTGCTCACGAGCCCGCCGGTGCCCGTGGGAGGAGCGGTGACGGCGAGGGTGCGGTATCGACAGTGGACGGTTATGCACGTGCATCTGCTATTGCATCTGCACCGGACGGCGAGCATGATAACGCACGTGATCGGTGCTTATCCGTTCACTTTGCGTTACCCCGACTGGGGCAACCACCAGGGAAAACTGCCCGACGCGGCACCGCGCCGCGAGACCGAAGGCTGGAGGCGGTCGCGGCGATGGGAGGTCTCGTGCCGGATCCGATGAGCGTCGCCTCCGGCATCTGTGCGGCGGGAGCATTGCTCTCCTCCTGGCAAATGCGCCGACGGGCCCTGCGGGCCGAGGCCGAGATCGGGCACCTCCAGGCCGAGTTGGCCGCCGAACGGCACGCCGCCAGCCACGACCCGCTCACCGGGCTGCCCAACCGACGCGCCTTCTACCGCCTCGCGGCCGCGCTGCTCACCAACGCCGACGGCCAGCCGCTGATCGCCATCGTGCTCGACCTCGACGACTTCAAGCAGATCAACGACCGGTACGGGCACGCCGCCGGCGACCAGGTGCTGATCAGCGTGGCCGAACGGTTGGCCGGTTTCGCCGGGGACAACCTCGTCGCCCGCCTCGGCGGCGACGAGTTCGCGGGCCTGCTCGCCAGCCCGACAGTCGACCGGCGCTGGATCGAGCACGCCACCCGACGCCTCAGCGAGACCGTCGCCGCGCCCATCCGGCTCAGTGGGTGCAGCGTCCGGGTCACCGCCTCGGTCGGGCTCGCCCCGGTGACCGGTCCGGCCCAGCTCACCGACGCGCTCAGCCGCGCCGACGCGGCCATGTACCAGGCGAAGAGCCTCGCCGGCCCGCGGTCGCCCCGCCAACTCGTCGACAGCGTCCGCCTCGCGGAGGGGTGACCGGTCAGGTGGCGGGGCCGCCTCAGGTGGCGGGTCCGCCTCAGGTGGCGGGTCCGCCTCAGGTGGCGGGGCCGCCTCAGGTGGCGGGGCCGCCTCAGGTGGCGGGGCCGCCTCAGGTGGCGGGGCCGCCTCAGGTGGCGGGGCCGCCGAACCACCGGGGCAGCTGACCCACCAGGTCGGTCTGATCGTCGCCGGCCCAGGCCACGTGGCCGTCCGGCCTCAACAGCACCGCGGGTACGTCCAGTTCCGCACTGACGTCGACGACGTGGTCGACCCGGTCGGCCCACCCGTCGACCGAGAGCCGGCCGGTCTGGTCGAGCAGCAGCCCACGACCGCCGTGCAGCAGGTCGTAGAGCCGTCCCCGCGTCAGCCGCACGTCCCGCAGGTGCCGACCGAGCAGCTCGTGGCCCGCGCCGAAGTCGTAGCGGACCCCCAGGCCGGTGACCTTCTCGATCAGGTACCGGTTGACGTCCTCGAAGTCCATCAGTTCCGACAGCAGGTGACGGACTGCCTGCTGCCCCGGCTCGGGGGACAGCAGGAACATCTGCGCGCGGGTGTTGATGAGCACGTCGGCGGCCACCGGGTGCCGCTCGGCGTGGTAGCTGTCCAGCAGCCCGTCGGGCGCCGAGCCGTTGACCGCGGCGGCCAGCTTCCAACCGAGGTTCACCGCGTCCTGAATGCCGAGGTTGAGCCCTTGCCCGCCGGTGGGCGGGTGAATGTGCGCCGCGTCTCCGGCCAGCAGCACCCGACCGACCCGGTAGCGCTCGGCCAACCGGGTGGCGTCGCCGAAGCGGGAGAGCCAGCGCGGGGAGTGCACGCCGAAGTCGGTGCCCGCGTACGCCCGCAGTTGCTGTTGGAACTCCTCGATGGTCGGCGGGACGGAGCGATCCTCGGTCACCCCCGCGGCGGGCACGAGAACCCGGTACACGCCGTCCCCGAGCGGCCCGAGGCCGAACCGCAGGTGCGTCTTGCGGACCTCGGCCACCACGTCGGCGACCGTCTGCGCCGGTACGCCCACCTCCATCTCGCCCAGCAGCGACTCGACCCGGCTGGGTTCACCCGGAAAGCCGACCCCGAGCAGCCGACGGACCGTGCTCCGGCCGCCGTCGCAGCCGACGAGGTAGCGCGACCGCAGCGGCGTACCGTCGGCCAGCTCCACCGTCACCCCGTTGTCGTCCTGGCTCAGCCCGACCAGTTCGCAGCCGCGGCGGACCTCGACGCCGACCTCGACGGCGTGCTCCGCGAGCAGCCGGTCGGTGGTGGTCTGCGGAATACCGAGGACGTACGCGTGGGCACTGTCGAGACCGCCCGGCGACGGCTTGGGAATCGCGGCGAAGTAGCCACCGAGCGGATGCCGCGTGCCCAGGGCGAGGAAACGCTCCAGCAGACCGCGCTGGTCCAGCACCTCGATGCTGCGCGCGTGCAGACCCAGCGAACGGACGTAGCGGGTCGGCTCGGCGTCCTTCTCCAGCACGAGAACGTGCACACCGTGCAGTCGCAACTCGCTGGCCAGCATCAGACCGGTCGGCCCGCCGCCGGCAATGATGACATCGATCACGAGATCCCCCGATTTTCCCAGTTTTGGGCTTCGGGTGGAGATTCTGCGGCAGCACCCGGGTCTTGCCGCAAGACCCCCGGTGCGATATATGTTGGAGGTGGCAGGGAGCGCGACTTCCCTGCCGTTTTTGTTTCCCTCGCGCGCCCTCCGCGTTAGCGCATTGTGGACAGGTGGCGCTCCAGTGCGGCGTACGACTCGGCTACCCCCTGCGCCATCCCGGACCCGGCCATGCCGTCGCGCTGCTCGGTGGTGTCGAAGCGGGTGGTGCCGGTGAGCACCGTGCGGCCGTCCTGCTCGGTGAAGACCAGCGTCTCCACCGCCACCTGGCCGGGCATGCCCTCGAACTCGAACGTCTGCACGATCCGCTCCGGCGCGACGATCTCCTGGAACTCGCCCCGGAAGGCGTACTCGTTGCCGTCCGGGGCGTGCTCGACGAAGCGGTAGCGACCGCCCTCGCGGAAGTCGATCTCGACGTCCAGCGGATTGCCCCGGCCCCACCAGTGCCTGAGGTGTTCGGCCTGGGTGTGTGCGGCGAAGACGAGGTCGCGCGGGGCGTCGAACGACCGGGTCATCGTGATGTCCCGGTCGGAGGACATGTCGATCGTCAGGTCACGGGTTTCGGTCACGGCTGGTCTCCTTCAGGTCGCGTAGGTAGTCGTCCAGGGCGTCGTGGCGCTCGTCCCAGAGCCGGCGGTACTGGTCGACCCACTCGGCGAGGGTGCGCAGCGGCGCCGGGTCGAGCCGGCAGCGCCGCCACTGCGCCTCGCGGGTCCGCACGATCAGCCCGGCACGCTCCAGCACCGTGAGGTGCTTGGAGATCGCCTGGAGGCTGATCGGGAACGGCTCCGCCAGTTCGTTCACCGTCGCCTCGCCGGTCGCCAGTCGGGCCAGGATGGCGCGGCGGGTCGGGTCGGCGAGCGCGGCGAACACGGCACTGACCGGGTCTGCTGTCATGTCGCTTTCAACCACCTAGATGATTAACCGATGAGTTGAATTTACAGCTCATCCGCTGTCTGTCAACCCGTTCAGGAGATCCCTGGTGAGTCACCCCGGAGACCGGGTATGGGGAACCCGGCCGTCCCGTCGCCGAGAGGAACCCGTCGTGGTGAGCATTCGCGCCCTCGTCCTCAACTGCACGCTCAAGCCGTCGCCAACCCCGTCCAGCTCCGACCAGTTGGGTCGCGAGGTGGTGGCGGAGCTCACCCGCCAAGGCGTGGACGGCGAGATCGTGCGGGTGGTCGACCACGGCGTGCGCTTCGGGGTGTCGACGGACGAGGGCGACGGCGACGGCTGGCCCGCGATCCGCGCCAAGCTGCTCGCGGCCCAGATACTCATCATCGCCACACCGATCTGGCTGGGCCAGCCCGCCAGCGTCACCAAGATGGTCCTCGAACGCCTGGACGCCGAACTGTCCGAGACCGACGACGAGGGACGGCTGCTCACCTACGGCAAGGTGGCCGGCGTCGCGGTCGTCGGCAACGAGGACGGCGCGCACCACACCATCGCCGAAATCCAGGGCGCGCTCAGCGAGGTCGGCTTCACCCTCGCGGCGGCCGGCGCGACCTACTGGGTCGGCGAGGCACTGCACAAGGTGGACTACCGCGACGCCGGCCCCAAGCCGGACACCACCGGCCGCACCACCAAGGCCCTCGCGCTCAACAGCGCGCACCTGGCCCGGCTGCTCGCCGAGCAGCCGTACCCGCCGCCGGAGGCGCAGGGCGCCGCGGTGGGCCCGAGCCGCGAGCCGGCCTGACGGGCCGTCCGGCCCCGGGCGTGCCAGGGGGTACGGTCAGCGCCAGCCGTAGCCGGCGCGCAGCGCCTGCCCGACCCGGTCGAACCGGGGCCGGTCCAGCACGGCGCCCTCGCGGCGGATGCTGTCCTCGCGCATGGTGAGCACGCGGTCCAGCCGGACCCAGCTCGGCCGCTTGTCGCGGTCCCACTCGCCGGGGCCGAGCGCGAACCAGTGCCGCTGACCGTCCCGCTCGCTCTGGCTGGACAGCATCAGCCCGAACAGCGTCCGGCTGTGCCGTCCGACCACCAGCACCGGGCGGTCCTTGCCCTGGCGGGGGTCGTCCTCGTACGGCACCCAGGTCCAGACGATCTCGCCCGGGTCGGCCTGGCCGTCGACCTCCGGCGCGTAGCTCAGCTCGCGCCGCTGCAACGCGCTCACCTGGCGAGGGCGGGCCACCCGCGCCGGAGCCGGCCCGGTACGCCGGGGCGACGGGATGACCGCGCCCACCCGGGAGATGCGTTGCGCCACGTTCCTCAACAGACCAGCCACGGCGGGCAGCCTACCGGCCCCGGCGCGGCCCGCCGGAGTCGGCGCACTGCGGCAGACTGGCCCGATGGACGAACTGCCCGACGACCTGCCGATCCTCGAGCGGCGCGCGGTGCGCGTGGTCGTCTCCGACGACACCGAACGGGTACTGCTGTTCCACACCCGTGACCCGGACCACCCTCGGCTCGGCACCTGGTGGGAGCTGCCCGGCGGCGGCATGGACCCCGGCGAGACGTACCGGGAGACAGCGGTGCGGGAGCTACGCGAGGAGACCGGCATCATCGTCACCGCCGGCCAGGTGGGCGCGCCGACCTGGCGACGGCGGGCCAGCTTCCTGCACCGCCAGTTGCGCCACGTCCAGGACGAGGTGATCGTCGCCGTACGGCTGAACGGGCCCGGGCCGGACGTGGACGAGGCGGACCGGCTCGACTACGAGCGTGAGGACTACTTCGGCTTCCGGTGGTGGCCGCTGCCGGAGGTGGCGGCCAGCGGGGAACGGTTCTATCCGGGCCAGCTCCCCCGGCTGATCACGCCCTTCCTGGCCGGCGAGCAGATCGACGAACCGTTCGAGCTGTGGTCGTGAGCAGGGCCGGCGGAGATGCCGGACCCCGGTACGACGGGCAGAGTGGGGACATGACGACGGACCTGCACGAGCCGCTTTCCGCGTACGCCGAGCGGCTGCACGCCACGATCGGCGACCGGCATCACGTCGCCTCCCCGCTCGGGGCCTGGCTGCTGCTCGCCCTCAGCGCGGCTACGGCTGACACCGACCCGGCGACCGCACCGGAACCGGCGACCGGGCAGCTGGCGGACGCCCTGGGCACGGACCTGGCCCGTGCGGCGGAGGTTGCCCGCGCCCTGCTGGACGCGCCGCATCCGCTGGTCGCCTCCGGCACCGCGCTCTGGCTCCGACCGGGTCGGCTCACCGACGAGCCGGCCGGGTGGCGGGCCGCGCTGCCGGCGGCGACCGAGGTCGGCACGCTGCCCGACCAGGCCGGGTTGGACGCGTGGGCACGCGAGCACACCCACGGCCTGATCGAGACGTTCCCCCTGAAGGTCAGCCCGGACGTCGTCTTCGCCCTGGCCAGCGCGCTGGCCACCCGGATCTCCTGGGCCCAGCCGTTCGAGGTCACCGACGCCCGCGCGCTCGGCCCGGCCAGCGCCTGGGCGCGCGGCCTACGGCGAGCGCTGCGCAGCCCGGACCACGGGCACCAGGGGGCCATCGTCACGACCGAGCGGGCCGGCGACGTGATCGTGCACGCCGCCCGGGCCCAGGCGACCGACGGCGCGGGGCTGGTGGTGCTCTCGGTGGCCGCCGCACCGCACGTGCCGCCGACCGATGTGCTCACCGCCGCGTACGACCTCAGTGCCGGCGCGGCCGACGGCGCGCAACCGCCCGGACGGCGCTCGCTGTTCGACCTGCCGCTCGGCGAAGCTCCGCTGTGGACGCTGCGCGAGGAGCGAATCCGGACCCGGGCCCGCGACGGCCGCGAGGAACGACACAGCGCACTGCTCCCCTGCTGGTCGGCCCACAGCGAGCACGACCTGACCGCCGAGGCCCTGGGCTTCCCGGCCGCCACGGCGACGCTGGCCGGGGCGCTCGCCCAGCCGGTGCAGGGCTTCGAGGCGCGGCAGGTGGCGATGGCCCGGTACGGCCGGTACGGCTTCGAGGCGGCGGCGGTCACCGGGATGTTCGGCACCGTCAGCCTGCCGCCGGAGGGCGTCGCCCGCACCGCCGAGCTGCGCTTCGGCCACCCGTACGCCGTGGTGGCCGTCGCCACCGACACCAGGGCCGATGGTGCCACCGGGCCGTGGCACGGGGTGCCGGTCTTCTCGGCGTGGGTCACCGAGCCGGACGACCTGCCCGACGCCGACGCCTAGTCGCCCGTCGCGGGCTTGATCGACCCCCACATCAGCGATATCGGGGTATCCCGGTCGTGAGGACACCCCGATATCGGCGAAACCGAGTCGATCACCGGCACGGTTCTAGGCGATGGGCGGTCCCGGGCAGGTGAAGAACACCCGCGCCTCCCAGCCGGGCACCAGGTGGCCGTGACCGTCGTCGACAGTCGTCCGCTGGAATTCGGTGGTGTGAATCGTCGGCAGTCCGGCGTCCATGCCACACGCCTCGCGGGCGCTCTGTTGCGCGATCGTCAGCGCCAGATACCTGTCGACGTTCTGCCCGGCCGCCGTGCGCGAGCCCGGCGGGGGTGGGGTGTAGGCGGCGGTCTCCTCCGGGCCGCCGTCGCTCACGCCGGTGCTCACGGCCGACGCGTCGAACGCGCCGATGCCCCCGCCGCCCGGTTCGGGGTGCTCAGGTGGCGGGTGGTGGACGGTGACCCCGGGCCCCCAACTGCGCTCACCTCTGCGCGTGACGAGCCTCTTGAGCTTCTCCCAGATGTTCATGTCGCTCCGTTCCCCAGGGGAGCGTCACCGACAGTCCGCCCGCCGCCCCCATGACGGCGGTGACGCCTCTGCATCGTAGGTCGCCACGAATCCCGCAGCCCCCGCGCAGAGGCGGCGTCAATAGTGGAATGGCGTGGATTGGAGCGACGCGGACGCACAACCCAAATGCGACAGTGCGGGACCTTGGGGTGTCACCTTCGGCGGCGCTCCTCGCCGAACCGTGCGTGCCATGATCGCGTCATGAGGTCACGGCCGGAGCATGTCAGCCCGATACGGACGGTGGTGGTCGATCGGCTGGCCGAGCAACTGGCACCCGCTGGATGGCGGCAGCACCGCCTGGTGCCCGACGACGAGGTGGCCTTCGTCCGCGCACCCTCTACGGAGGTCGTCTTCCATCTGAGCGTGAACCTCGCCGGCGACGGCGGCATCTCGCTCTCCCCAGCCCTTGGCGTCGAGCATGCTGGCATTGCTGACCTTCAGCGAGAACTTTTCCGGCACACCAGCACGGTCTGCCAGGTCGGCGCGACCATGGGCGATCTGCTCCGGGAGGCAGCGACGCCAAAGGTCACCCCCCTTCGGTGGTGGGTCGCGTCGCCGGAGCGGGCCGAGGAGGTCGTTGCCCAGGTGGTCGCCGATCTGACGACTCACGGTGAGCCCTTCCTCGTCGACAACCAGACGTTGTCGGCGATGATCGAGACACTCGTCGGCCGACCGAAGTCACAGGTCGAGTACGGCACTCTGGCTGTCTGCCTGGCGGTATCGGGCGACCTGCCCGGTGCTCGCGCAATGCTGACGAAGTTTGACACCGAACCCCGGGTTTTCGTGGGAGAGGTGACCCAGAGGTTCATTCGCACCTTCAGGGAGCGATTCGGCGAATGACAGAGCGCCCGCGACGATCCACTCCGCTTCCTGGAAATCGCGGTATCCCCGGGCCGGGATGCCCCGACTTGCTGGAAGTCGGGTGGATCTCGGCAGCCCAGAGCGCCGACGGGGGCGTATGCGAGGGTCAGCGGGTGAACGGGTCGGGCAGAACGGGCGGATCGGTCGCGGCGCCGCCATCGTCGTCGCGGGGCAGTCGCGCGACCATCTCCCGGAACTCCCGTACGGTCACCGCCTCCCGCAGGGTCGCGAAGACGGCTCCGGTACCGGCCCGTGCCGTGGCGGGGTCCACCCCGGCGCGCTGGGCCACCCGGCGCAGGAACTCCGCTGGGCCGGCGTCCATTGGTGGCGGCGTCGCGACAGGCCCGCCGACGTCGAGGCCCACACCGGTCTCGAGCCCGTCAACGCCGCTGTTCGGGCCGGTAACCGAACCAGTCCCCAGGATCGAGGGCGAGCCAGCCAGGTCCACTGGCGAGCCAGCCGGGTCCGCAGGCAGACCCGCCACATCCGCAGACGGGCTCGACAGGTCCCCGGGCGGGATCGGCGACGCGCCGTCCAGGTAGTCGTCGACCTCGTCGGGAAGGTGTCCGGTGAGATCATCCGGCGGGCGGCCGGTGACTCGTTCGGCCATCGTCGCAAGCACCGCGCGGGCGAGCGCGGCGGCCTGCTCGGTCGGCAGGCCGGACCGTCGGGAGACCGCGTCGATGAAATGCGGAAATCCGTCGCCGCCCGCGCTGTCGGTCACGCCGCGCGCTTACCCCGGGCCGCCGACGCCAAACGGCGCCGTCCGCAGCAGCGCAGCCACCAGCACGTCCGAGCAGCCGTCGGCACAACAGCGCAGCCGAACAGCTCGCCGGACCAGCCACCACCGCGCGCAATAAGACGTCCGTCAGCGCAGCAGGTCGGCGGCCAACAGGTGATCGAAGATGAGCTGGTCGACCGGGGAGGTGCGGTGCCGGTCGGCGTACCCGAGCCAGGCCATCTCGGCGATCTCACTGGCCGGCTGCAACCGCCCCTGGTATCCGGCCCGGTAGCAGGTCATTCGCACGGTGATCCCGGTCGCGTGCCCGTGCGCCTGCGCGCTGAACGTGCCCAGGTGCACCGCGCTTGGCACGTCGACCTCGACGCTCAGCTCCTCGTCGATCTCCCGGCGCAGGGTCTCCAGGTCGCTCTCCCCCGGCTCGCGCTTGCCGCCGGGCAGGTACCACACATCCTTGCCCTGCGAACGGGTGCTCAGCACCCGTCCGTCCTCGATGAGGATCCAGGCCACCTTGTCGATCTCGCGCACGCGCGCCTCCCGCCCCGCTGAGAGCGGGCACGCTACCACCCGGTGCCGGGCAAGCGAGACTCAGTCGGCAAGCAGGTCGAGCAGCAGCGCGGCGGTCCAGCCGAACGCCGGCGAGCCCAGCCCGGCACCTGTGTCGGGGTGGAAGTACTCATGGCAGCCCGCCCCCGCGACCAGGTCGATCATCGAGCGGCGCAGGCCGGCCGCGAGCTCCGGATGCCCGTGGGTCAGCAGGCCGCGCCGCACCAGCCAGCCGATGTTCAGCCAGCTCGGCCCGCGCCAGTAGCGCAGCGGTTCGAAGTCGGTCGCGGTGCGGTCGTAGGTCGGCAACGGCCGATCCATCCACCGGGCCACCCCGAAGCGCGGCGACCGGGCCTCGACGACCAGCGCGTCGACCTGCCGGGCGGGCAGGCCGGGCAGGATCAGCGGCGCGAGCCCGAGCACGGTGCGCGCGCCGACGAGCCGATCGGTGCGCAGGTCGCGGGGCTGGAACGTGCCGGTGCCCGGGTCGTACAGCCGGCGTACCAACGCCTCGGTGACGCGGTCCGCGCGGACCCGGTGCGGGGCCGGGTCCGCGCCGATCAGCGCGGCGATCTCGGCCAGCGCGTGCTCGGCGGCCCCGAACGCCGCGTTGAACAGCGGGCATTCCACCAGGAACGGATGGCCGTCGGCCAGGTCGCGGTCGGCGTAGCCGTGGTCGCGGTAGGCCGCGACGATCGCCAGGTAGCGCGCGTAGTCCAGGTCCGTGGGGCGGTGCGCGGCGTCGGCGTGCGCGGTGTCGTGCCGACGGTACGCGCGCATGACCGCCGCGTCGGCGTCGACCGCGGCCATCGGCTCGTCCCAGGCGGGGCTGTTGTCCAGACCGGACTCCCACGGGTGTACGACGCACACCAGGCCGTCGCCGGCGACGTCCCGCCGCGTCGCCAGGTACCGCTGCTGGGCGACCAGCGCCGGGTAGAGCCGGCCCAGCGCGGCCAGCCCGGCCGGATCGGGCGATCGCCGGTACGCCAGCAGCGCGGCGAGCGCGTGCACCGGCGGCTGGACCAGGCCGGAGGTGTCCATCGTCGGCGCGCCCTCGACGTCGGACGAGCGCCACAGCTCCGGCCCGGGGAAGTACGCGCCGACGCGCGGCGCCGGGTTGAAGACGATGTGCGGCACCCGCCCGTCGGCCCACTGCGCCCGGAACAGGCTCGTCAGCTCCTGCCAGGCCCGCTCGGGACGCACGTGGGCCAACCCGATCGCGATGAACGCGGAGTCCCAGCTCCACTGGTGCGGGTAGAGCGTGCGCGACGGGACGGTGTGGTCGTGCTCCCAGTTGGCGTCGAGGGTGGCGATGGCGAGCCGACGCAGCCCGGCCAGATCGGTCGGACCACCGGTGCGGGTGGGGACAGCGCCGGCGGTCATGCGGCGGCCTGCCGGGGCAGCGCGTGCCGCAGCACCGCGGCGGCCTGTTGCAGGGCCCGGACCGGGTCGCCGCGCAGCCGGCACTCCAGGGCCAGCCAGCCGCGGTAGTCCAGCTCCAGCAGGGTCCGCACGAGCGCCGGCCAGTCCAGGTGCCCGGTGCCCGGCTGGTACCGGTTGGAGTCGCTGACCTGCACATGCCCGAGGTACGGCGCGGCGGCGCGCAGCGCCCGGTGCACGTCGTCCTCCTCGATGTTCATGTGGAAGGTGTCGGCGACCACCCGCACCGAGGGCAGTCCGAGCGCGGCGCAGAGGGCGACCGCCTCGTCGAGCCGATTGACCATGTGGTCCTCGTACCGGTTGAGGGGTTCGAGGAAGAGGGTGACCCCCTCGGCGCGGGCGTGTTCGCCCAGCTCGCCGAGGGCGTCGAGGAGCACCTGGCGGTCGCTGGCCGGCGGGCGGGGCGGTTCGAACGGCGGCAGCCGCCGGGAGAACATGCCCCACGCGGCCGGGGTCATCGCCCCGACGCCGCCCAGCTCGGCGATGACCGAGAGCTGGGAGCGCAGGTTGCGCACGGCGTCGGCGGACCGGGCGGGGTCGAAGTCGCCGATGAAGTGGTCCATCTCGACGCAGACGGTGGGCATCACCACCCCGGCGGCGCGGGCCCGGCGCAGCTCGGGCAGTCGGTCGGCGAACGCGAGGTCACCGCGTCCGCGCAGCTCGATGCCCTGGTAGCCGAGCGCGGTGGCGAGGGCGTACTTCTGGATCAGGTTGGTGCCCGGCAGGAGCTGTTCCTGGCAGGCCAGCGCGATGGTGGTCATCTAGAACCTCAACACCACTTGGAGGACGTCACCGGCGCCGCGGTCGAGCAGCGCGAGGGCGTCGGCGACCGCGCTGGCGTCGACGATGTGGCTGACCAGCGGCAACGGGTCGACGCTGCGCTCAGCCACCAGGTCCATGAAGGTCTGCGCGACCCGGTCTCCGGTCCACCGGCCGGCCATCCCCGGCGCGGGAGTGGGCCCGGAGACCTGCGCGGCCACCAACTGGATGCGGTTGTGGTGGAACTCCTCGCCGAGGCCGAGCGCGTCGGCCTGGCCCTGGTAGAAGCCGGCGGCCACGACCCGGCCGGCGTGTGCGGTGGACCGGATCGCCTCGTGCAGCGCCGGGTACGCCCCGGACAGCTCCAGGCAGACGTCCGCGCCCCGGCCGTCGGTGGCCGCGCGCAACACGGCGGCGGCGGACTGGGTTGCGACGTCCACGGTGGACCGCGCGCCGTAGCGGGTGGCGTACGCAAGCCGGCCGGGCACCTGGTCGACGGCGACCACCCGGGCGCCGGACAGCACTGCGAGCCGGGTGGCGAGCAGCCCGATGACGCCCTGCCCGAAGACGCCGACCCAGTCGCCCAGGTGCAGGTCGCCGGCGAGCACGGCGGTGAGCGCGATCGCGCCCGGCCGGGCGAAGACCGCCGCGAGCGGGTCCAGGTCGGCGGGGAGCGGCCGGACCGCGTCGGCGGCGAGCACCGCCTCGGCCCGGTGCCCCCAGATGCCCCACACGAGCTGCCCCGGGTGCCGGTCGACGGCGCCCGGCGCCACCTCGACGACCTCGCCGACCTCCTCGTAGCCGAAGCCGATCAGCGGGTACGGCACGGGGGTCTGGCGGGGGACGAACATGCGGGCGGCGTCGTCCCAGTCCTTGCTGAGCCGGGGATTGCTGCCCCGGTAGAGGGTCAGCTCGGTGCCGGCGGAGATGCCCGAGTAGCAGGTGCGGACCCGGACCTGGCCCGGGCCGAGCGGATCCGGCGGGCAGGGCTCGAGGCTGATCCGTCGAGGCCCGGCGAGAGAGACCACCCAGTTGCCCATGTGTCACATCCCGGTAGCACTGGGCTCCAGGATAGACACAAAATCGCAATATGTCTTGTTATTGATCAATCGAAGGTGTTGAATCCGGCATGTACCCTTCGAGAGGAGTGCCACCGATGTCAGCACCTCCGAGGCGGATACTCGCCACCACCCTGATCATGGCACTGACCGCGTCCACCCTGCTGGCCTGCGGAGATGACGGATCAGACAGCAACAGCAAAAAGATCACTGTTTGGAGCCTGGAGGACGTCGCCGACCGCGTCACCGCCACCAAGGCGATCATCGCGGACTTCACCGCCAAGACCGGGATTCAGGTCGACCTCGTGACCGTCAACGAGGACCAGTTTCCTTCCCTGATCGCCGCCAACGCCGCCGCCGGCGACCTGCCCGACGTGGTCGGCTCGGTCTCCCTGGCCGGCATCCGGACGCTCGCCGGCAACGAGCTGCTGCACGCCTCGGCCAACGCGGAGGTCGTCGACAAGCTGGGCCGACAGACGTTCTCTCCGCGAGCGTTGGAGCTGACCTCCGACGACGGCAAGCAGCTCTCCGTGCCCAGCGACGGGTGGGGGCAACTGCTCGTCTACCGCAAGGACCTGTTCGCCGCCGCCGGCCTGCCCGCCCCCGACACGTACGAACGGATCACCACCGCCGCGGCGAAGCTGAACACCGGCGGCGTCGCCGGCATCACCGCGGCGACCTCGCCCAGCGACGTGTTCACCCAGCAGACCTTCGAGCACCTGGCACTGGCCAACGGCTGCCAGCTCACCGACGACTCGGGCGGGGTGACGCTCGATTCGCCGCAGTGCGTCGAGGCGTTCCGCTTCTACGGCGACCTGATCCGCACCAGCTCGGTGAAGGGCGCGCAGGACGTGGACACCACGCGGGCCACCTACTTCGCGGGCAAGGCGGCCATGGTGATCTGGTCGCCGTTCATCCTCGACGAGCTGGCCGGGCTCCGCAACGACGCCAAGCCGACCTGCCCCCAGTGCCAGGCCGACCCGACGTTCCTGGCCAAGAACAGCGGGTTCGTCACCGCGATCAAGGGCCCCAACGGCACCGAACCCGCGCAGTACGGCGAGATCAGCTCCTGGGCCGTGCTCGACGGCGCGGCGGCCGACCCGGCGAAGTCCTTCGTGGAGTACATGCTCGGTGACGGCTACCCGCGCTGGTTCGGCATGTCCCCCGAGGGTCGATTCCCGGTGCGCAAGGGCACCCCGGCCGAGCCGGAGGCGTTCCTCACCGCCTGGAACACCAGCCAGGCAGGCGTGGACGCCAAGAAGCCCCTCGCCGACGTGTACGGCGACGAGGTGCTGGCCACCCTGCGCAGCAGCCCGGACACCTTCGGGCGGTGGGGGCTCAGCCAGGGGCAGGGCAAGCTGGTCGGCGCCATGCTCGGCGAGCTGCCGGTGCCCAAGGTGCTCGGCGACCTCACCTCCGGCAAGACCGACGCGGCGGCCGCCGCCGGCCGGGCCAGGAAGGACGTCGAGGCGATCAAGGCGGGCGTCAATTGACCACCGCCGCCCCCGACACCGGCCGCTCCCCCACCAGGGAGCGGCCGGAGCCGCCCCGCCGCCGACCATTGACGCTGCGCCGCCGCGAGTCCCGTGCCGGGCTGGCGCTTGTCGCGCCGACCCTGCTCGTCACCATCGCGGTCATCGGCATCCCGATCATCTGGACCGTGGTGCTCGCCTTCCAGCGGGTCCGGCTCGCCACCCTGCGCAAGACCGGGCTGTTCGGCGAGTTCACCATGGACAACATCGACCGGGTGCTGCACACCCCCGGCTTCGCCGACACGCTGTGGGTCACGCTGCTCTACAGCATCGGCGGCACCGTGGGGTCGATCGCACTCGGTCTGGTCGCCGCGCTTGTGGTGCGCCGGCCGTTCCGGGGCCGCACGCTGGTGCGGGCCTCCATGCTGCTGCCGTACGTGGCGCCGGTGGTCGCGGTCACCTTCGTCTGGCAGGTGATGCTCGACCCGCAGCTCGGCATCGTCAACCACTGGGGTCAGCGCCTGCTGGGCTGGGACGCGCCCGTGCCGTTCCTCACCCAGGAGTCGACCGCGCTGGCCACGGTCATCGTGTTCGAGGCGTGGCGCTACTTCCCGTTCGCGTTCCTGTTCCTGCTGGCCCGGCTCCAGGCGGTGCCCGGTGAGCTGGAGGAGGCCGCCCGCGTCGACGGGGCCACGCCCACCCAGCGGTTCCGGCACATCCTGCTGCCGCAGCTGCTGCCGGTGATCGCCCTGCTGGGGGTGCTGCGCTTCATCATGACGTTCAACAAGTTCGACGACGTCTACCTGCTCACCGGCGGGGCCGCCGGCACCGAGGTGGTCAGCGTCCGGGTGTACGAGTTCCTCACCGCCCGTACCGACATCGGCGCGGCTGCCGCGCAGGCGGTCGTTTTGGCCGTGGTGCTCATCGTGTTCGTGCTGATCTATCTGCGCTTCTTCGGACGGAGGGTCGGCTGATGGACCGGGACATGGTCGAGACGGTGAGCCTGCGCTGGCTGCGCCGCCTGGTGATCGCCGCGTTCCTGGTCGTCACCGTCTTTCCCTTCTACTACATGCTCGTGCTCTCGGTGCGCCCCATCGAGCGGCTGCTACTCGACCCGGGCTCGCTGGTCGTCGGCTTCGGCGAGTTGACCGTCGCCACGTACGCCGAGGTGCTCAAGGCCACCGACGACGGCGGCCAGGGATTCCTCACCTTCATCCGCAACAGCGGCCTCGTCGCCGTCGCGGCGACAGTGCTCACGCTGCTCGTCGCGATCCCCGGCGCGTACGCGGTGGCCCGGCTGCGGTTCCTCGGCCGGCGGCAGGTCGACTTCCTGTTCCTGGCCGTCTACCTGTTCCCGTCGATCGTCATCGCGATCCCGCTGTTCGTGGTCTTCAGCCTCGCCGGGCTGCGCGGCTCGCTGTTCGGCCTGGTGCTGGTCTACATCTCGCAGACCCTGCCGGTGTCGGTCTACATGCTGAAGAACTACTTCGAGACCATCCCGGTCAGTCTGGAGGAGTCGGCGGCCATCGACGGCGCCGGCCGACTCGGCATCATCCGCCGGGTCAGCCTGCCCCTCGCCGCGCCATCGATCATGGCGGTCGCGCTCTACGACTTCATGATCGCTTGGAACGAGTTCCTCTTCGCCCTGCTGTTCCTGGTCGACAAGCCGGACCGGTGGACGGTGTCGCTGGGGTTGTCACTGCTCGCCGACGGCGTGGAGGTGCCCAAGACGGTGCTGATGGCCGGGTCGGTCGTCCTCACCCTGCCCATCGTGATCCTCTTCTTCGCCAGCGAGCGGCTGCTCACCGAGGGCCTGACCAGCGGCGCGGAGAAGGGCTGACCGGTTCCCTGATCGGTGGCAGCCCAGCGGCCCGACACGCCGACCCCGTCGCCGCTGAGCTGCCACCGATCGGTACGCCTACCGGACCGACCCGTCGCGCCCCGACCGGCCCGGTTACGGTGGCCGTATGGCCAACCCGACCCGCTGGGCGACCGACACCGGTCCGGAGCACTCGCAGTGGTACATCGACCGGTTCCGCAAGCTCGCCGCCGAGGGAGCGGACCTGGCCGGCGAGGCCCGGCTGGTCGACGCGCTCGTCGCGCCCGGCTCACGGATCCTCGACGCGGGCAGCGGCACCGGCCGGGTCGGCGCCGCGCTGGCCCAGCGTGGGCACACCGTGGTCGGGGTCGACGCCGACCCCGCGCTGGTGGAGGCCGCCCGCGCCGACCACCCCGGCCCCCGCTGGCTGGTCGCCGACCTGGCCGAACTGGACCTGCCGGCGCTCGGGGAGGCGGAGCCGTTCGACGCGGCGGTCCTGGCCGGCAACGTCCTCGCCTTCGTCGCCGCCGGCACCGAGCCGGAGGTGCTGCGCCGACTCGCCGGGCACCTGCGCCCCGACGGCGTGCTGGCGGTGGGCTTCGGCACCGAACGCGGTTACCCGCTGACCGCGTTCGACGCCGACGCGGTCGCCGCCGGGCTGCGCCTGGAGCACCGCTTCGCCACCTGGGACCTGCGGCCGTGGCGCGACGACGCGCCGTTCGCGGTCAGCATCCTGCGCCGCCCGGCCGCCTGACGCCCGACCGGCGTCAGGAGGGGGCGGCGACGGCCCGGGCCGCGGCCGGGTCCAGGGTGGCGCCGGCCGGCACGAGGCTGACCAGGCCGGCGGGCAGCCGCACCGGTCGCACGTCGCGGTAGCCGAGCATCGCCAGCACCTCCCGGTCGGCCAGCACGTACCGCCGGCCCAGGTCGGTGACCACGGACACCGCGCCTCCGGACGCGCCGGGCGCCGCGGCGGCCTCGACCACCGCGCCGCCACCCGGCTGCACCACCACGTGGTCGGCCAGCGCCGCGCCGCCGCTCGACGCGGTCCGTGGGACGGCCGCCAGGTCCGGCAGCCGTACGCCCCGCAGCACCTCGCCGGTGCCGCCGTCGTCCCCGACCCGGGCGCAGATCGCCGCGTCGTCGGAGCTGACGAGCGGGGGCGGCACGGGCGGCGGCGCGGTCGGGCCGCTCGGGGCGAGATCGGGCAACGTGGGCAGCGCGGCGAACCGGCCCAGCGTCATCGGTTCCGACTCCCCCTGCCCGGTGCGGGCCAGCAGCAGCCCGGCCTGCAACTCGGTGATCCCGGCCAGCCCGTCGTCGAGCGCCACCGCGTACTGCCGGCCGCCGCCGGAGTTGCGCACCAGGTAGACCTGACCGATCGTGGCGCCCGGCACGCGGGTGGCGGGTCGACCCTCGCCGGGCAGCGCCAGCGGGGCCAGATCGACGCCTGCGGGAAGCGCGTTGAGCAGGGCCGGCGCGACCGGCACCGCCCGCGTCCGGGTGGTCGCCAGCGCGGCCAGCACCCGGTTGGGATCGCGGACCAGGTACCGGCGCTGGTGCCACACGAGGTGCAGGCCGCCGTCCGGGTGGCGCAGCAGCAGCGCGTCGTCGCCCAGCGGCCGACCGCCGTCGGGATCGGTGCCGATCAGCAGCGCGGAGCGGGGGTCCTCGCCGCCGGCCGTCGAGCAGACCGTCCAGGCCGACGTCGCCAGCCGGCCCGGAGCGGGCAGCGAGTCCGGCGCGTCGGCGATGCCCAGGGGCAGGCCGCGCGGCACGTCGTCGATCGAGCGTCGGGAGACCAGCACGGTCTTCGACCGGTCCGCGCCGACGATCAGCAACGCCGACGCGTAGTTGAGCACCGGGTGCAGCTTCTGCTCCCGGTAGACGAACCGGGCGCCGGACTCCTTCTCCACGATCACCGCGCCGGGGTCGCGCCACCCCTTGCCACCGCCGGCGAACAGGCCGTAGAGCGCCGAACCCCCGAGCCCGATCGCCGCGACGAGGACGCTGGCCAGGCCCGCGCCCGCCAGCCGCCGAAACGGTGACTGGGCGGGGTCGGTCTCCCGCATCACCAGTGCGGCGACCGCCCGCTGGACGCTGAACTGGTAGGAGTGCAGCTGATCCTGCCGCGACGGCATGAGGTCCCTTCCGCTGGTTCGACCGGGCCACAGGATATGCGCTGCGTCGATGTCCCGTGGACCCTGCGTGGCGGGCCCGGCCCCGACCGGTACCATCCGGGGACGAATCCGGCGGCGAGAGGGCACCCGTGGGCGCGCGTTTCGAGGAGCTGGCCTGGCGGGAGACCCCGATCGGCGCGATCAGCCTGCGGCGGCGCCGCGATCCGGCGCTGCAGGTCGAGGTGTACGAGGTCAAGCTCGACGACGAGTACCTGATGTCCAGCCTCTTCCCCGTCGCCGAGATCGAGCTGGCCCGGCTGGGCCTGGCCGAACTGACCGGCGACGCCCTCGACGTGGTGGTCGGCGGCCTCGGGCTGGGCTACACCGCGTGCACCGCGCTGGCCGACCCACGGGTGCGAACACTCCTCGTGGTGGAGGCCATCGAGGACGTCATCGACTGGCACCGGCGGGGACTGCTGCCGTTCGCGGCCGGGCTCGCCGAGGACCCCCGGACCCGGTTCGCGCGAGCCGACTTCTTCGCCGCCGTGGCCGGTGACGACGGGTTCGACGCCGAGACGCCCGGACGTCGGTACGACGCCGTCCTGCTCGACGTCGACCACTCGCCGCGCAACGTCCTGCACCCGAGCCACGCCCCCTTCTACGCGCCGGACGGGCTACGCCGACTCGCCGCGCTGCTACGACCGGAGGGCGTCTTCGCGCTGTGGTCGGACGACCCGCCGGACGACGAGTTCGTCGCGGCGCTCACGGAGGTGTTCGCGACCGCGCGGGCTCATGTCGTGCCGTTCGCCAACCCGCTGACCGGCGGCCAGTCCGCCAACACGGTCTACGTCGCCCGCCGCTGACTCCGCCTGGGGATGGCGTTTGAGGTTGGCGGAATCGGGGACGTGGAGCCCGGGGTCGCCGCATCTCGCGCCGCGGCCGGGTTACGGGAGGTCGCGATGCGTGCCCTGCTCTGGGTCGTCGGTGTGGTCGCCGGCGTGCTGATTCTGCTCGGGCTGATCCTCGAGGCGGTCCGCTGGCTGATCATCATCGGTCTGATCGCGCTGGTGATCGTGATCATCCTGGGCGTGGTCAAGGGACGGCAGGCCATGCACCACCAGACCCGCCGACGGTGACGCCGGGGCCGTTCAGAACCAGTCGGCGCGCATGTCGAGCGTGGTCCGGTCGAGGCTGTCCAGCAGGTCGAACTGCGGGCCCGTCCGGGGCAGCTCGGCCGTGAAGAAGTAGCGGGCGGCCTGCCGCTTACCGGCGTGGAAGGCGTCGCCACCCTCCTGGGGCGGCAGCGCCAGCACCTGCTCCAGCCACATCCACGCGATCACCACGTGCCCGACCGCCTCCAGGTAGACGCTGGCGTTGGCCAGGGCGAGCACCGGATCACCGCCGGACCAGAGCCGGCGGGTGACCGCGACGACCCGATCCACCGCGCCGGCCAGCCGGTCGGCCAGCTCGGCCGCCTCGCCCCCGGCCCGGCGGCCCCGGCTGACGGTGTCGCCCATCCTCTCGGCCAGCAGGAGCAGGCCCGCGCCGTCGCGCATGGTCATCTTGCGCCCCAGCAGGTCCAGCGCCTGGATGCCGTGGGTGCCCTCGTGGATCGGGTTGAGCCGGTTGTCCCGGTAGTGCTGCTCCACGTCGTGGTCGCGGGTGTAGCCGGCGCCGCCGAGCACCTGGATCGCCAGGTCGTTGGCGACCAGGCACCACTGCGACGGCCAACTCTTGGTGATCGGGGTGAGCACGTCCAGCAGCAGGTGCGCCCGCTCGCGGTCGGTCTGCTCCGGGGCGGTCTGCTCCTCGTCGAGCAGCCGGGCGCAGTAGAGCACCAGGGCCAGGGCACCCTCCACGTAGCTCTTCTGCGCCAGCAGCATCCGCCGTACGTCCGGGTGGTCGATGATCGGCACCTGCGGCACCGCCGGGTCCTTCGCGTCGACCGGCCGGCCCTGCGGCCGCTCGCGGGCGTACGCCAGGCTCTTGAGATAGCCGGTGTAGCCCAGCGCCATGGCACCGGCGCCGACACCGATCCGGGCCCCGTTCATCATGTGGAACATCTGGGCGAGCCCCTGGTGCGGCACGCCGACCAGATGGCCGACGGCGCCGGAGCGACCGGCCGGGGTGTGGCCGCCGTCGCCGAAGCTGAGCAGGGTGTTGGTGGTCCCCCGGAAACCCATCTTGTGGTTGAGCCCGGCGAGCACCACGTCGTTGCGGTCGCCCAGCGATCCGTCCGGCTCGACGAGCACCTTGGGCACGATGAACAGCGAGATGCCCTTCACCCCGGGCGGCCCGCCGGGAATCCGCGCCAGCACCAGGTGGACGATGTTCTCGGCCAGCTCGTGATCACCGCCGGAGATCCACATCTTGGTGCCGAAGAGCCGGTACGTCCCGTCCGGCTGGGGCTCGGCCCGGGTGGTGATGTCGGCCAGCGAGCTGCCCGCGTGCGGCTCGGACAGGCACATGGTGCCGAAGAACCGACCCTCCAGCATGGGTCGGACGTACGTGTCGACCTGCTCGGCGCTGCCGTGCGCCAACAACAGCTTCGCGTTGCCCAGGGTCAGCATCGGGTACGCCGAGGTGGCCACGTTGGCCGCCTGGAACCAGGCGAAGCAGGCGGCGGCGACGGCCTGCGGCAGTTGCAGGCCACCGATCGAGGCGTCCAGCCCGGCCGTGAGCAGACCGGTCTCGGCGAAGCTGTCCAACGCCGCGCGCACCTGCGGGATCAGCCGCACCCGCTGCCCGTCGAACGTCGGTTCGGCAAGGTCGGCGGCCCGGTTGTGCGAGGCGAACTGCTCGGTGGCCACCCGCTCGGCGAGGTCCAGCGCGTCGTCGAAGGTCTCCCGGGAGTGCTCGGCGTAGCGAGGGCGCTCGGCGAGCTGCGACACCCGCAACCAGTCGTGCAGCAGGAAGTCCAGGTCACGGCGGGAGAGCAGGGTGGACGGCACGGAACTCCTCGGCGGGGCTGGGGTGTGTCGGTTCGGGGGCGGCGGCCCGGCGTCGCCCCGACCCATCCTGACCGATCCGCCGGGAGCACACCACCGCCCGCCGGCGGGCGTCAATGTCGTACCCGCCGACTAGGGTCCTGCCCGTGACCGCACCCGGAGACGTCGACCCCGAGGTTCTCGACCGGCTGCGCCCGATCTGCCGCGGATTGCCGGAGACCTACGAGGAGCCGGCCTGGGTGGGCACCCGTTGGCGGATCCGCCGGCGCACCTTCGCCCACGTGCTCACCGTCGACCCCGACCGTCAGGCGGTGCACGCGCGCGCCGCCGCGCTCGACCGGCCGGCCTGCCTGTTGGTCTTCCGATCGCCGCTCGACGAGATCGCAGGTCTGCTGAGCGTCGGGCACCCCTTCTACAAGCCGGACTGGAGCCCGAACGTGCTGGGCATGATCCTGGACGAGGACACGGACTGGGACGAGGTCGGCGAGCTGCTCACCGAGAGCTACTGCGTGCAGGCGCCCAAACGGCTCGCCGCACTGGCCGACCGGCCCGGCTGAGCGCACCCGGCGAGGCCGGCGTTTCGCCCGGACCGGCTCGGGGATACCGCGCCAACGGTGGCGGATCATCGACGGGAATCGGCGACGCCGCCCGTCTCGCGAGGAGCGGCCCATGTCCAGGCTTGGGACCGAGGAGGATCCTCGGTTGACACCCGTGCTCGTCGAGGATCGGGTGTGCACGGGTGTGACCACCCTGCGGGGGCGGGTCTTCCTGAGCTACCCGTCGGCGGACGGGCCGGGGGTGCAGGTGGCGGAGGCGCTGCCGGACGGCGGTCGCAACCCGTACCCGGACGCCGCGTGGAACGAGCCGGACCAACCGCCGGACGGAGCGTTCGTGCACGTCAACGGGTTGCGGGCCGGCCCGGACGGCCGACTGTGGATCATCGATTCGGGGTCGCCGCAGCTTGGCGGGGAGCAGGTGCCCGGCGGCGCGCGGCTGATCGCCGTCGACGTCGACGCTGACCGGGTGGACCGGGTCTACCACCTCGACGACGCGGTGCGTCCGCGCAGCTACGTCGACGACGTCCGGTTTCACGGCGGCACCGCGTACCTCACCGACGCCGGCACGCCCGGCCTCATCGTGCTGGACCTCGACTCGGGCCGGTGCCGACGGGTGTTGGACGGGCACCCGAGCACGGTGGGCGGGCGCGTGGTCGCCGACGGCCGGGCGCTGCGGGATCCCGGCGGCGCCGAGGTGTGCCTGAACGCCGACCAGCTGGAGGTGTCGCCGGACGGTCGGTGGCTGTACTACCAGCCCGCCTCGGGTGGGATGTCCCGGATCGGCACCCGCTGGCTGGACGACCCGACGCTGTCCGCCGAGGAGTTGGCCCGGCGGGTCGAGCCCTGGTGGGACACGCCCAGCACCGGTGGCACGGCCATCGACGCGCTCGGCACCATCTACGTCAGCGATGTGGAGCGACGTCGGGTGCTCGCCCTGGGGCCGGACCGCAGCGTTTGTACGCTCGTCGCCGACCAGCGCCTGGCCTGGGTGGACGCGATGTGGCTCGACGCCGAGGGTCACCTCTGGCTGCCGGCGGCCCAGCTGCACCTGACCGCCGGGCTCAACGGCGGCCACTCGGCCGTCGACTATCCGGTCCGGATCTACCGGATGCCGGTCGACGCCGGTCCGCCCCCGCGCGACCACGCCTGAGGGCGGTATTGCTGTGGAGCGGTCGAGGCCCGATCGGTGAGAATCGGGGCGTGTCCGTTCCCGCCCGTCAGATCCGCGCTCGCCATTCGGCCGACACGATCACCGTGTACCAGGCGTACCCCCCGGAGGTCGCGCTGCCGGCCGTGGCCGCCGGCCGCTTCGTGGCCCCCTTCAAGCGGGACCGCATGACCTGGATCAAGCCGTCGTTCCGGTGGATGATGTACCGCTGCGGCTGGGCCACCAAGCCCGGCCAGGAGCGCGTGCTGTCGATCGACATCGCGCGGGAGGGCTTCGAGTGGGCGCTGGCGCACGCCTGTCTGAGCCACTACGACCGGGACGTGCACGGTGACCGGGCGACCTGGTCGCGGCAGCTGAGGAGCAGCCCGGTACGGGTGCAGTGGGACCCGGAACGGACGGTGCGGATGGCCGCGCTGCCCCATCGGTCGCTGCAGGTCGGGTTGTCCGGTACGGCGGTCGCCCGGTACGTCGACGACTGGATCGTGGCCGTCACGGACATCACCCCCACCGTCCACCGTGTACGGGAGCTGGTGCGGGCAGGCGATGAGCGAGCGGCGATGGACCACCTGCCGGTCGAGAGTCCCTACCCGCTACCGGCTCAGATCGCCGCTCGCCTCGGCGCGACGGGCGGTGGGTGAGAGTCCTCGATATCCTGCCTCGCATGCATCGAAGCCGTGTGTACGCGTTGCTGATCGACGCGCCCGAGGCGGAGGCCGCGCGGGCGGCGGAGTTCTGGTCGGCGGCACTCGGCGTCGGCACCCGGACCCATCCGGCCGAGCCGCAGTTCGTCGGTCTGCACGAGGCGTTGCCGGGCCTGGTCACCGCCGTCCAGGCCGTCGACGACGCGCCGCGCTACCACCTCGACATCGAGACCGACGACGTGGCGGCCGAGACCGCTCGGCTGGTCGGCCTGGGCGCCACCGAGGTGTCGCAGTGGTTGGAGTGTCGGATTCTGCGGGCGCCCGGCGGGCACCTGCTCTGTGTGCTGCCGGTCGAGAGCCCACCTGAGGTGTTCGACGCCCAGTCCCGGACCTGGTGGTGACGCGCCGGGCTGTCAGAGGTCGGCGCTAGGGTTCCGGACATGGCGAATGTGATGTTGGTGGCCGGCGCGTGGCTGGGGTCGTGGGCGTGGGACGAGGTGGTGCCGGGGCTGCGGGCCGCCGGCCACCAGACCTGTCCCCTGACCCTCTCCGGCCTCGCCGAGAGGCCTGGCGTGCCCGCCGGGCAGCAGACCCATGTGCAGGACATCGTCGGCGAGATCGAGCGGCGCGACCTGCGCGACGTGGTGCTGGTCGGGCACAGCTACGCGGGCATCCCGGTGGGTCAGGCCGCCGCGCGGATCGGCGACCGGTTGACCCGGGTGGTCTACGTCGACGCGGAGGTGCCGGTCGACGGCGGGTCGTTCGCGTCCGGCTGGTGGCAGGGTCAGGCGGCGTTCGAGTCGGTGCTCGCCGACAACGGCGGCGACTGGCCGCCGCCCGACGCGGCCGAGTTCGACGGCCAGGGGCTCACCGACGAGCAGATCGCGCGGCTGCTCAAGGGCGCCACCCCGCACCCGGGCGCCACGCTGACCGAACCGGCCGTGCTGGCCCGTCCGCTGGGCGAGCTGCCGACGACGTACGTCAAGTGTCTGCTCGACGGACCGGAGCCCAACGACACCGTGTCCGCGCTGCTGACCAGCGAGCACTGGCGGCTGGTCACGATGGCCACCGGCCACTGGCCGATGTTCTCCCAACCCGCCGAGCTGGCCCGGTTGCTGGTGGCCGAGATCGGCTGACCGCGCGGGCGACGACGGTCTCGGCGGGCCGGCCCGGCAGGTCAGGTCGCGGGGTCGTCGAGGGTCCTGATGTGGCGTACCGGGGACGCGAGCAGCCACAGGACGGCGAGCACGCCGCCCACTCCGGCGACGACCAGGGCCGGCCGCAGCCCGAGGGTGGTGCCCAGCGCGCCGCCGACCAGCGCGCCGAGCGGCCGGATGCCGTAGTTGACGGCGCTGTACGCGCCGGCCCGGCGACCGCGCGCGTCGTCGGGTGTAACGGCGGTGAGCAGGGCGTTGAGGTTGACGTCCATCAGCATCACCCCGACGCTGGACACCATCTCGATGGCCGCCAGCATGGCCACCTTCGCCCAGGTCGGGCCGGCGATCAGCGCCGTCAACGCCAGCGGCGCGGGAAAGACCACAACGCCGATCATCGCGGTACGGCCCAACCCGATGGCCCGCGACAGGCGAGGCGCCAGGGCCGCGCCGGCCAGTCCGCCGAGCGCGCCGATGCCGAACGCGACGCCGATCGCGCCGGCCGACAGGCCGAGTTCACGGTTGGCGTAGAGCACCAGCAGCGCCGCGGCGATGAAGGTGAAGAAGTTGACGGTGGTGGTGCAGCCGAGCGCGGCGCGCAGCACCGGGTGGCGCAGCACCAGCACCAGGCCCTCGCGGACCAGGCCGAGTGTGGACGTCCGCCGTCGCGGCGGAGGCGACTCGGTGACCGGGATGCGCCGCAGCAGCAGCGCGGAGGCCAGGAAGGACACCGCGTCGACGAGGACCGCCACCGGCGCGCTGAGCGCCTGGACGAGCCCACCGCCGACGGCCGGGCCGGCGATGAACGAGAGGGACCGGCTCACGCTGAGTTTGCTGTTCGCGTCCACGTACGCCGACCGCGGCACCAGGGCGACGAAGAACGCCTGATGTCCCAGGGTGAACACCACCGCCCCGGCACCGCTGAGCAGCGCCACCAGGTAGAGCTGGGTGAGGGTGATCGCGCCGAACAGGTAGGCCACGGGCAGGCTGAGCAGCACGGCCGCGCGGGCGAGGTCCGCGATGATCAGGAGTCGACGCTTGTGGGTGCGCTGGTCCACCCACGCGCCGAGGAACAGGCCCAGCAGGTTGGGCAGCCAGATCAGCGCGGTGAGGACGCTGACCTGCACGGGCGTCGCGGCGAGCAGGGAGACGGCGATCAGCGGCAGGGCCAGTTCGCTGATCCGGTCGCCGAACGCCGAGATCGTCTCACCCATCCAGAAGGTGCGGAACCGCCGGTCGCGGCCCAGCGCCGGTGCGGGCGGGGCGTCGACGGCCGTCATGACGCGGGCGAATCGTCGCTGGATTCGGGCAGCAGGTACCGCAGCATCCGGACGAGCTGGGCGCCGTCCGGCGTCGTCTCGTCGTCCTTGCGCCGCACGTACGGGGCGAGCAGCTCCTCGATCGCCTCTTCCAGGTGTCGCAGCTCGTCCGGTGTGGCGACGAAGCGGGTGTCGGCCACCCCGGCCAGCCCGCGCCACTCGGTGTTCAGCCGAGGCTCGTCGTGCAGCAGCCACTGCTGGGGTGCCTCGGCATAGCGGGCGAACATCTCGCCGCGCAACTGCCGGGCCGCGGCCTGCCCCTCGGCGTCGTCGGGCAGCGAGAAGCGGAACCCCCGGGCGGCTGCCTGCCACCAGCGTTCCCGCTTGCTGGTGGCGCCGTCCCAATCGGTGACCAGGCCGAACGTCGCGAGGTGGCGCAGGTGCCAGCTGACCACCGACGGCGTGGCGCCGACGTGCGGCGACAGTCCGGTGGCCGTGGCCGGGCCGTGTTGCTGGAGCCGGTCGAGGATGGCCAACCGGACAGGATGCGCCAGCGCCCGCAGCGCCTGCGGCTCGGTGATCTCGAAATCCCCGTACGGATTCTTGAGAGACATGTTTCGAAAGTAGCCTCTCAGATCTTGCGGAGCAACCCCCGGAGACGCCGGTTCCTCCGCTCAGCTCACCCCCAGGCGGGCCAGCGGCTCGACCAGTTCCCGTTCCTCGTAGCTGAGGTGCGACAGCAGGGCGTCGGTCAGCAGGTTCACCGCGGCGCGCAGCTCGGCCAGGCCGTCCGGCGCCCCGACGTACGCGACCAGCGCCTTGTCGACCCCCTCCAGCACGTCGTGGATGACGTGGTGCTCCTGCTCCAGCCGGTCGACGACCGGGCGCAGCCGCGGGTCGGCCTGCCGCAGCCGCGGAAAGAGGGCCTGGTCCTCGATGGTGTGGTGGGTGGTGACGATGCGGCAGTAGGACTCGCAGTAGGCGCCGAGCGTCCACCGGTTCTGCCGCATGGTCATCGTGTTGATCTGCGATCGCGCCACGCCGGCGTCGATCTCGCCGGCCGCGACCTGCTCGATCAGGTCGTGGATCTGGGCCAGTTCGCCGCGCAGGCCGTCGTGCACCTGCACCAGGTGCTGGCCGGTGGCCTGCTCGTGGGCGGTGTAGGTGCGCGTCGGGTCGGGCGCGGGCCCGGTGGGACGGGCCGACTCGTCCCAGACCTGCCGGTCGCTGAGCCGCCGGCCGTCGTCCGGGGTCGGCACCACCGCGAAGGCCCCGGCGGTCACCCTCGCGCGGGTCGGCCGCGCGGAGGGCGCGACGAGCGCCGCCCGCTCCGCGGCCACCACCGGCTCGGCGGGAGTACGCGTCGACGCGGCGCCACTGTCGCGTTCGGCCACGACCAGTTCGCGCACGGCGGGGGCCACCTCGCCTGCGAACCGGCGCAGGTCGTCGGGGTCGTCGCTGGCGAGGATGAACGTGCCGACGCCCTCGCCCAGCGCCAACTCGACCAACTCCCGCACCCACTGCTCGGCGGGCCCGTGCAACGGGCCGCCCTCGGCCGACGAGAAGGTGCCGGAGATGTTCAGCAGCCGGCGGACGTCGCGGGGCGAGCGGCCCGCCTCCTGGGCGGCATCGTCGATGATCTTGTTGCCCCTGGCCAGGTCACCGGGCTGGAGGTAGTCCAGTGACGGCAGCCAGCCATCGGCCCGGCGACCGGTGAGCGCGAGCATGCGCGGCTTGTACGCCCCGAGCCAGATCGGCACCGCGTGGGCGGGGGCGGGGCCGCGCTTGGCGCCGACCACCCGGTGGAACTCGCCGTCGACCCGCACGCCGCCGCGCGCCTGGACGTCCCACGTCTGCCGGATGACGTCGATGCCCTCCTCCAGCGCCCGTACGCCCTCGCCGGGGGTCAGCCGCCGGCCGCCCATCGCCTCGATGGCGTCCCAGAACGCCCCCGCGCCGAGACCCAGCGCGACCCGACCGCCGCTGAGCAGGTCGAGGCTGGCGACGCTGCGGGCGAGCACGGCGGGCGGGCGCAGCGGCAGGTTGGTGACGTTCGCCGAGAGGTGCACCCGGTCCGTCCGCGCCGCGACGAAGCTCAGCAGCGTCCAGGTGTCCAGAAATCGCGGCTGGTACGGATGGTCCTGGAAGGTGACCAGATCCAGCCCGACCTGCTCGGCCAGGACCGCGAGCCCGACCGTGCGGTCCGGATCGTCGTTGCCGGGCGTGGTGAACGATCCGAAGACCAGGTCGTGGCCGTAGTCGCTCATCGTGCGAGCCTCCCGTCGTCCGCGACGCGTCGGACGATGCGTCGTGGCCTCGACCTTATGTCAGACAGAACATCTGTTGCCAACAAGGTTGGCTGTCCTGCGCTATTGTCGGGGCATGACGGGTGCCAGCGACCGGCCGGACCGGCCCGATCCCCTCGACGACGATCTGGGCTGGATGCTGGGGATCGTCTTCCGGGGCTACGTCCGGGCAGCCGAGCAGACCCTGACCGATTTCCCCGGCGGCCCACGCGGTTATCAGGTGCTCACCGCCGCGGCCACCGGGCCGGCCCGCAACCAGGGCGCGATCGCCGAGGAGCTGGGCATCGACCGGACGGTGCTCACGTACCTGATCGACGACCTCGAACGCCCGGGGTTCGTCGCCCGGCGGGCGGACCCGGCCGACCGGCGCAGCCGGCTGGTGGACGTCACCGACGCCGGGCGGGCGGCCTGGGAGCAGCGGCGCGAGGCGCTGCGGCAGGTCGAGGCGCACCTGCTGGGGGCGCTCACGCCGACCGAGTCGGCGACCCTGCGCGCACTGCTGCAACGGGTCGCCTGCTCGACCCAGGCGATCGACCCCCTGCGCGATCTCTGCCAGGCGGTGGCCGAGGTGCGGCCCGAACCCGCTGCGCCGATGCCGAGCCGGCCGGGCGCAGCGTCCGAGCACGGTCGGCCGCGCGCCGCCCGGTCGCGCGGCCGCAGCGACGGCTGACCGGACTGTCGAACGGCGAGGTGGGCCCGCCGGCCCTCCCCGACCATCGTGCATCGAGGAGTGCCGGCGGGCCCACCGTGTGGCGGCAGCGTCGCTTGCGGCGACGGGTCAGCGCACGTGCACGAACACCGGGTTCGAGTAGAACCACAGGTCGTCCCACGGGCTCTCCAGCCCGTCGGCGAGCGGCTCCGCCTCGTCGGTGCTGGTGCCGCGCACCCGCGCGTAGGTGTCGGCCTCGACGTTGCGCAGGGTGTGCCGGATGACGTAGTCCGCACCCTGGCGACGCCAGTCCCGCGGGCCGAACCGGGCCACCACAGTGGTGGTGGGGTTGGTGTCGGCGTCCGGGTTGGCGCTCGGCCCGGTGATCTGGCCGACGATCAGGTCCACCCGACGGACCTCGGGACGGTCCCCGTTGCCGTTCACACCGTCCAGCGGACGGAACGTGATCTCGATCTCGACGTCGGTGCGGCTGCGGCGACTGACCGTGATGGTCTCGCCGACCTCGGCCGTCTGCCCCTGGGATCTGGCGGTCACGTCGAGGCTGCGGATCAGGTCGCCGGTGGTCACCCAGATCCGGCCGTTGCGCAGGCCGTCCATGATGTCGCCGTAGTCCTGGCGGGCGTACACGTAGGTCTTGCTGTACTCGCCCGGCCAGAAGTCCGAGCCGCCGCGCGTCCAGTGCACGTGCGAGTCCGACGTCGCCGTGATCCACCAGCGCCGGCCCTCACCGAGCAGCGAGTCCCAGAGCCCACCGACCCGCGCGGTCATCTGATCGAAGCCACCGTAGGTGGGGTGGTTGCCGTACCCGCCGCGCTTGCCGCCGTTGAGCGGACCGGCCTGGTGGCCGGGCGCGCCCTCGAAGCCGATGTAGACGTCCGGCGCGGCGTTGTTGCCGTTGCGGAACTCCCGTGGGGTGTCCTGGCCGTAGACACCGAGGCCGGGCGCCGACCGGGAGGCGTGGTGGGCGATCACCAGCGGCTTGTGCGGCATGCCCCGGGCGACCTTGAGGAACTCCACCATCTTGGCCTCGGTGTCGCGGGCCGGGTCGGTGGGGAACGCGTCGTACTTGGCGAACCGGCTCTCCAGCTCGAAGAGCTGCTTCGCCTCGTCGTCGTGGCGCGGGATCATCAGCGTGTGGTGGTCCAGCGAGGGCGCGTCGAACTCCATGCCCCAGAACTGGAGCACCTCGGGGACCAGCTTGCGCGAGCGCAACAGGTCGGGGTACGCCTGCTCGATGTTCACCTTCGAGTGCGTCGGTCCACCGTGGTCGGTGCACATTGCCCAGGTCAGACCGAAGTTCTTGGCCATGATCGCGTTGGTGACGATCGGGTAGACCGCGTCCGCGCCCTTGTGGAAGACGATCGGGCTCTTCGCGGTGTCGAACTCGCCGCTGTACTCGGAGTGCACGTGGTGGTCACCAGCGCGCCAGGACCGGTTCTTGGCGTTGCCCCGGTCGCTCGTGTCGTCGCCGGGTCGGCGCTCCTCGTCGGCCCACGCCGCGCCCGCGCCGACCAGCGGGCTGGCGGCGGCCAGCGTCGCGCCGACGCCGGCGTACTTGACCAGCTTGCGCCGCGACAACTGCGCGTGCTCGATCTCTTCGGCTTGCTTGTCTCTCACGTGAGAGCCTCTCCTCGATCAAGCGAATGCTCTTTCGATCAAGAAGCCTCGAAGAGGTTGGTGAACGCCCGCCGTACGACGGGCGGGTGCACGATGAACACCCTCGCGGAGCCCGTTGAAGGGCGCGCGAGGCGCGGCGGTGGGTCACGCGCCGACAGCGGGGCGTACGCGTGTCGTCAGATCCGGGCGCGTGGCAGCCAGCCCAGGAAGCGGAGTCGTACTCGGGGCAGGGGCAGCGTCGGCAGATCCTGGGCGGCGGCCACGAGGCACGACCCGAGGTAGACGGCGAGCGCGGCACGCGCCCCGCCGAACTCGGCGAGCAGCTGGCTCTGCTTGGTGGCGCAGGGCCATTCGCGGCCACATCCGGTGCAGGTCCAGCTCGGCGGACTGGGCAGGTGCTCGGGCAGCGTGGTCCGTCGGTACCGGCCCACGACGCTGTTGTCCGCTCGCACGTCGCGTCGCCGGGGCTCGGGGCCCCCGTTGCGGTGCGCGGGTGGCCGCGGGGCGGGCAGGTAGCGCCGGACGGTGCCGAGGAGCGCCCCGACGCGGACCAGGGCGTCCGGCCCCACCTGGTGGGCCAGCAACGCCGTGAGCAGGTAGTGCCCCAACAGGTCGGCCCCGGCGACGCCTTTCTCGTCACCCGTCCCGGTCAGCCGGTCCACGTGCGGTGGGACCCCGGCGAGGTGGAACTCTGCGTCCTGGACCTCGGCGTGTTGACGCAGGTGGCGACCGCCGCCACGGCCCGGAGGCCCGGCCAGATCCGGTTCACCGACCTCGGCGGAGTCAACGCGCCGCTCGCCCGGCAGTGGCACCGAACCACCAGTTACGTCAGCGATGTCGTGGCGAGCATCCCGAGCGCCAGCGCCCAGCCGTTGGTGATCGGCAACGCCGCACGGATGCTCGCCGCGGCAGCGCTCGCGATCTTCCCCAACACGGCGTTCACCGACGAGACCGCCGAGGACCGCCGCGACGCCAGCACCGCCACCCTGCGCCGCGCCGTCGCATTCATGGAGGAGAACGCCGACCGGGACATCAGCGCCGCCGACATCGCCAGCGCCGCCGCCGTCTCCCAGCGCGCGGTGCAGCTCGCCTTCCGCCGCCATCTCGGCACCACCCCGATGGCGTACCTGCGCAGGATCCGGCTCGATCGGGCCCACCACGACCTGGTCCGGGCCGACCCCGGACAGGGGACCGTGTCGGCCATCGCGAGTCGCTGGGGGTTCGCCAACCACAGCCGGTTCACCGCCCGCTACCACGCCAGCTACGGCGTGCCGCCTCGCGAGACGCTCCGCGCCTGACCGCGCCGCATGCCCCACGTCCGGACGGCCCGGCCGTAAGCTCGGTGCCATGCCGGACGGTTTACGGCTCGACCACTGTGTCATCGCGGTGACCGACTGGGCGAGGTCCACCGCCTTCTACCGGGATGTCCTGGGCGCCCAGATCGTCGACCAACCCGATGGTCGGGTCGCGTACCGGTTCGGCGACCAGCAGCTCAACGTGCACGGTCCGGGCCTGGACGTCGGCGCGTTGGTCGCCCGGCGTCCCGTCGAGGCCGGGGGCAGCGACCTCTGTCTCGTCTGGCCGGGCACCGCCGACGAGATCCTCGACCACCTGCGGCGGCACGGCGTCGAGGTGGAGGCCGGGCCGGTGGACCGCCACGGCGGACGCGGACCGGGCAGAAGTGTCTACTTCCGCGACCCCGACGGCTCGCTGTTGGAACTGATCAGCTACCGCTGACCGCCTCGGCGGACTCCGGCTCGGGTCAGCCCCGCTCCCGCTCGCCGGCGGTCTGCACCTCGGACACCGAGGCCTCCAGCAGGTCCGCGAGGCCGCGCAACTGATCGGCGACCCGGGCGCCGAGAGGGGTCAGCGAGTATTCGACGCGCGGCGGGATCGCGGTGAGCACCTCGCGGGTGAGCATGCCGTCGCGTTCGAGAGTCTGCAGGGTCTGGGAGAGCATCCGCTCGCTCACCCCGTCGATGCGCCGCCGCAGCGCGTTGAACCGGTAACTGCCCTCACCGAGCGCGAGCAGAGCGAGCGAGGCCCATTTCGAGGTGACGCTCTCGAAGGCGGCACGGGAGGTGCAGCCGCGCGCGAAGACATCACTGACGAGTTCCTGGGTAGGCCCCGCCGGGTCCCGGGCCGGCATGTCGCTCATGTCACCAGCTTACCCGACGCTTACCTGAGAGCTTGTGCTGTAGATTCGTAAGTGCTTACGTTTCGTCACCGTCAATCGGAGGTCCCCATGCCCACGTATGCCGTCACCGGCGCCACCGGCCGGCTGGGTCGCCTGGTGATCGAGCACCTGCTCGGCGCCGGCGTGCCCGCCACCGAGATCGCCGCGATCGTCCGCAGCCCGGAGAAGGCCGCCGACCTGGCCGCGCGCGGGGTCGAGATCCGCCGGGCCGACTACGACGACCCGACGACGCTGCCCGGCGCCGTGGCCGGCGTACGCCGCCTGCTGCTCATCTCCGGCGACACGCCCGGGCAGCGGACCGCCCAGCACACCGCGGTCATCGAGGCCGCCACGCTCGCCGGGGTCGGCCGCGTGGTCTACACCAGCATCCTGAAGGCCGACACGACCACGAACCCGCTCGCACCGGAGCACAAGGCCACCGAGGAGGTCCTGGCCGCGTCGGGCCTGCCGTACACGGTGCTGCGCAACGGCTGGTACACCGAGAACTACACCGACCAGCTGCCGCAGTACCTGCAGAGCGGCACCATCCTCGGTGCCACCGGCGGCAGCAAGGTCTCCGCCGCGCCCCGGACCGACTACGCGGCCGCCGCGGCGGCGGCGCTGACCCGGGACGAGGAGGGCAACGCCGTCTACGAGCTGGGCGGCGCCGCGTTCACCTTCGACGAGCTGGCCGACGCCGTCACCGAGGTGACCGGCACCACTGTCGTCCACCGCGACCTGTCGGCCGCCGAGCTGGCCTCGGCGCTGGAGAACGTCGGGCTCGACGCCGGCACCGCCGGGTTCGTCGCCGCCCTCGACCACTCGATCGCCATCGGCGAGCTGGCCACCGACAGCGACGACCTCAGCCGGTTGATCGGCCGGCCGAGCACCCCGCTGCGCGACGCCATCCGGGCCGCGCGGGCCTGACCGGCCGCGGTCTCCTCACGGTTCGTCGATCGGGCGGGTGACAGGGTGTACGCCTCCGTCACCCGCCCGCCGGACCACCGCTCCGCTTCGCCCTCTGCGCCGCCTCTGCCTCAGTCGGGACCACGCGGGCCGGCGGAACGCCCCGACCGCCCCGTCAGCCCGCCTCCGGCGACGCGGCGAGCTACGGGTAGAGCGATCCGGTGCCGACGACCGCGCGCATCGACACCGCGACGAGCCCTCAGCTGTCGGCCAGGGCGATGGCGGCCTCCACGATGGCGTCCCGGCTGTGCGTCGTGACTAGGGTGGTGACCATGCCCCCGCACCGCCAGCCCGACGATGCGAGGTGGGCCCACGACGCCGCCTCGGCGCACACCGACGGGTCGGCCGCTTGATGAGCGGACCGCCCGCGCCCGCGCAGCGAGACGCACCGTCCACACCCCAGCGCGACCGGCCCGCGCTGGCCGACGCCTGCGCACGGCTCGCCCGTTCCCGCCCCTTCGAGATCGGCATCGTCGTCGTCATCCTCGCCAACGGGATCGTCCTCGGACTGGAGACGTACGACGGTCTGGTCCCCGCGACCCGGGCGCTGCACGGGCTGGAGGTGCTCTTCCGCGCCGTCTTCGTCGTCGAGATCGGCATCCGGCTGGCGGCCTACGGCCGACGTCCGCAGGACTTCTTCCGGCACGGCTGGAACGTCTTCGACTTCGTCGTGATCGCGGCCATCTTCGTTCCGGGCCTGCACGGTGACTCGGCGCTGCTGCGCGTGGTGCGGGTCGCCCGGATGGTCCGGCTGGTGCGGTTCTCGCCGGGCCTGCGGACCATCGTGTCCGCGCTGTGGCGCAGGCGGGTTCCTCGCCCTGGCCGTGGTGACGCTCTACGTGTACGGGATGGCCGGCTGGCTGATCTTCGGCGACAGGTACCCGGACGAGTACGGCGACATCGGCCGGTCGCTGCTGACGTTGTTCGTGCTGCTCTCGCTGGAGACGCTGCCGGACCTCATCGAGCAGGGCCTGGCCATCTCGCCGTGGACGCTGCTCTACTACGTCAGCTACGTGGTGATCACCGTCAACCTGCTGCTCAACATCCTCATCGCGGTCATCGTCAACTCGATGGAGGAGGCCCGCCGCCTGGAGATGACCGAGCGGTTGGCCCCCGGCTACGACGAGGACGGCGACGGCGTACCCGACGAGGTGGACCGCATCGCGCTCACCCAGCGGCTGGACGACCTGCGGGCGGTCATCGCCGAGTTGGAGCGGGAGTTGCGGATCGACCGGGACGACACGCACGCCCGGCCGCACCGCGAGGACACCCCCTCCCGACGGTGAGACCACACTCTCGATCATGACGGCCGGATCGGCTAGTCTCGATGGCGGTCCCGCCGGTCCGAATGAAGGGGCACCGCGCATGACGGCCAGTGTCGACAGTTTCCAGTCCCGCACCGACGTCCTGACCACACTCACCACCGTGATCGACGAGGTGATCCGCCCGCAGGCGGAGGCCGTCGACCGGGACGGCGCCTTCCCCCGCGAGGGCGTCGATGCCCTCGCCACGGCGGGCCTGCTCGGCCTGGCCTCCTCCCCCGAGGTCGGTGGCGGCGGCCAGGGCATGCGCGCGGTCGCCGACGTCATCGAACGGCTGGCCGCCGAGTGTGGGTCCACGGCGATGGTGGTTCTGATGCACTACGCGGCGACCGCCGTCATCGAGGCGCACGGCCCGCACGAGGTTCGCGCGGCCATCGCCGGCGGCCGTCACCTGACCACGTTGGCGTTCTCCGAGTTCGGTTCCCGCAGCCACTTCTGGTCGCCCACCGGGTCGGCGACGGCGTCCGGTGATGCCGCGGTGCGACTCGACGCCCGCAAGAGTTGGGTCACCGCGGCGGGCGAGGCCGACAGCTACGTCTGGTCGAGCCTTGCGCTGGCGTCGGGGGCCGGGCCGATGACGCTGTGGCTTGTTCCGGCCGACAGTGCCGGGCTCCGCGTCGCCGGTGAGTTCGACGGGCTGGGCCTACGCGGCAACGGCTCCCGGCCGATGACGGCCGAGGGCGTGGTGGTCCCCGCCGACGCGATGCTGGGCACCGACGGCACCGGCCTCGACACCGCGCTCGGCGCCGTACTCCCCTGGTTCCTGGTGCTCAACTCGGCGTTCTGTCTCGGCCTCGCCGACAGCGCCGTCGCCGAGGCGGCCCGGCACCTCACCGGCACCACGCTCACGCACACCGGCGCGGCGCTTCGCGACGCGCCCGTCGCCCGACGCGACTTCGCCCAGTTGAAGATCCGCACCGACGCCCTGCGCGCCTTCCTCGGTGACACCCTCACCGCGCTGGAGACCGGCCGGGACGACGCGACGCTGCGTGTGTTGCAGGTCAAGGCCCTGGCCGGCGAGACGGTCGCGGACGTCACCGACGGCGCGATGCGGCTCTGCGGTGGCAGCGCCTTTCGCAAGGAGTTGGGCCTGGAGCGCCGATTCCGCGACTCGCGAGCCGCCCGGGTGATGGCACCGACCACTGACGCTCTGCACGACTTCGTGGGCCGCGTCGCCACCGGCCTGCCGCTGCTCGACGAGGCCAACCGCTGATGCCGGCGCCGTCGGTCCTGATGGGCGCGGTCGCGTACGACCCCAAGGTCGTCACCATCTGGGAGGGCTTTCGCGGCTGGCTGCGCGGTCACGGCCTGGATTTCGACTTTGTCCTCTACTCGCACTACGAGCGACAGGTCGAGGACCTTGTCGCCGGCCGCATCGACGCCGCGTGGAACTCTCCGCTCGCGTGGCTGCGAGCCGACCGGCTGGCCACGGCCGCTGGCGGCTCCGTGCGCGCGCTCACGATGCGCGACACCGACCGGGACCTCACCTCGGTCGTGGTGGTGCGCGCCGACTCGCCGGTACACCGGGTCGAGGATCTCGCCGGAAGGGTGGTGGCGACCGGCGCGGTGGACAGTCCGCAGGCCACGCTGATCCCGCTCGGCCACCTCGCCGCGGCCGGAGTCCGGGTCGACGTGCGCCGGTTCGACGTCGGTGTCGGGCTGCACGGTGACCACGTCGGAGGCGAACGTGACGCCGCGCGCGCCCTGGCGGCCGGGGAGGTCGACGCCGCCTGCATGATCGACGCCAACCACCTGATGTTCGTGCAGGAGGGCACGCTGCCACCCGAGGGCACCCGGATCGTCGCGCAGACCGGGCGGTACGACCACTGCAACATGACGGTGCGCGAGCCGGCGTCCGACGGGGTCCGGCTCTTCGGCACCCTGCTGCGCGGCATGTCGTACGCCGATCCGCAGGTGCGCCCGCTGCTCGACCTGGAGGGCCTGACGGCCTGGCAGGACGGCCGTACGACCGGGTACGACGCCCTCGCCGAGGCGGTCGACGCGAGCGGGTTCTACGCCCCCGACGGGCGGGTGACCGCCGCGGACTATCGGCCGTGACCGCCGACGTCGAGATCGATCTCGGCGGCCTCGGCTTCGGCCGTGGCGCGCACCTGTTGGTACAGCGCGCCCTGGCCGGGTTGCCGCCCGGCGGCCGGGTGGCGGTCTCCGGCACCGATGCGGCGTTGGGGGTGCACCTGCCGGCGTGGTGCCGAAGCCGGGGTCACCGGGTCGAATGGCCCGATCCCGCGGACCGGAGTCGCCTGGTGGCGGTCGTCGTCCGGGGCGCCGCCGACGACGACCGCTGGTTCGGCGCGGAGCGGGCCGGGCCTGCCCTGCCCTCGGCGCTGAGCAGCCGTCCACCGCCACGCTGGGGGCTCGGTGCCCGTGGCGCGCTGCTGGAGGCCGGCGGGCCCGAGGCCCGCTTCGACCTGGACGACCGCGATCTGGTGTGGGCCGACATCGCCCCCGCGCTGTACGCGCAGGCCGCCGCACGGCAGTGGGACCCGCAGACGGCGGTGCCGTGGGACGACGCGTTCGCGCTGCCGGCGGATGTCGAGGCCGCGGTCGTGCAGGTCATGACCTACCTGGTCGAGAACGAGCAGGCGGCTCTCGTCGTACCGGCCCGGTTCATCGGCCGTATCCACCCGCACTTTCGGGAGGTGGTGCAGCTCCTCGCGGTGCAGGTGGCCGACGAGGCCCGGCACATGGAGGTCTTCAGCCGGCGGGCGCTGCTGCGCGGCGCGGAGCTGGGCACGTCCTCGGCGGGTGGCCGGCAGTCGCTCTTCACGCTCGTCGCCGAGTCCGATTTCGCCCTGGCGTCGTTCCTGCTCTCCGTGCTCGGCGAGGGCAGCTTCGTCGACCTGCTGGGGTTCCTGGTGCGGCACGCTCCCGATCCGGTGACCCGCCGGATCTGCTGGCTGGCGATGCAGGACGAGCGCCGGCACGTGGTGTTCGGCATGGCCCATCTGGAGCACCAGGCGACGGTCGACCCGCTGCTGCGGGACCGACTCCGTGCCGCGATCCACCGTCGTCACGACGCGTTGGCCGACACCGCGGGCCTCAACGCGGACGTCTTCGACGCGCTGGTGCTGCTCGCGGCGGGCGGGTGGGACCCCGATGACGTGGCCGCCGGCTTCGACCACGTGCGTGCTCTGCAACAGGCGATGGACCAGGGCCGCCAGCGCCGACTCGTCCGGCTGGGCTTCCGGTCGAACGAGGCGGCCGCGCTCTCCGCCCTGCACACCCGCAACTTCATGTAGACCCCGGTGCGCGGCACCGGGCGTAGCCTGGAACCGCCATGGACACCGAATCCCGCGCGATTCGTGCGGATCTCCTCCGGCGGCGCGACGAGACCGCCGCTGAGGCCGCCGCGCTGGAGGGCGACCTGCGGAGCCTGTTCGAGGCGTCCCGGTCGTCGAACGCCGACGACGAACACGACCCCGAGGGCAGCACGATCGCGTTCGAACGGGCACAGCTCAGTGCCGTCCTGGACGCGGCACGTCGACGCCTGGCCGAACTGGACGAGGCGGTGAGCCGCGTCGACGCCGGCAGCTACGGCGTCTGCGAACGATGCCTGCGCCCGATTCCCGCCGAGCGGCTCGCCGCCCGCCCGTCGGCGCGTACCTGCGTCGCCTGCGCCAGCCGCCGGTGACGGTTGCGGCGCCCGCGGGCCCGGGGGCCGGCGGACGCCGCCGTCGCGGGGACGTCAGCTGGCGCAGCAGCCGCCGGCCTGGCCATCGGCGGGCGCGGTGTCGACGGCGACGAGGCTGAGCAGCCCGCCGGAGACGCCGGTGGCCAGCCCGCGTCGGGCCGGCTCGGCGGCCGGCGTCGGGCCGCAGCAGCTGTCGCCGCTCACCGAGTCGGCGGCGTTGCTGGAGCACACGCCGGTCTCGGGCAGGTCGAGCTGGACGTCGCGGGCGGCGGCCCAGTCTCCGGCCAGGGCGGCGACGACCGAGCGGACCTGCTCATAGCCGGTGGCCATGAGGAACGTCGGCGCCCGACCGTAGGACTTCATGCCGACGGCGTGGTAGCCGACCTCCGGGTGGGTGAGCTCGTCGATGCCGTGCGGAGGCACGGTGCCGCAGGAGTGCTCGTTCGGGTCGATCAGCGGGGCGAGCGCGCGGGTCGCGCCGAGCACCGGGTCGAGGTCCAGCCGCAGCTCGGCGGTGATCGAGTGGTCCGGGCGGAACCCGGTGGCCGCGACGACGCGGTCCACGAGCACCGACTCCTCGCCCCCGTCGGCGTGCCGGACGACCACCCGGACGCGCCCGTCGGCCGGTGTGAGGGCGTGCACCCAGAAGCCGGTGAGCAGCCGGACTCGGCCCGCGTCGACGTGCCCCCGCAGCCGCGCGCCGAGAGCGCCGCGCGCCGGCAGGGCGTCGGCATCTTCGCCGCCGTACGTGCGCGCGGGCGAGGTGGTACGGATCGCCCAGGTCACCTCGGTGCCCGGCTCGGTGGCGGCCAGGTCCGCCAGGGACAGCAGGGTGTTCGCCGCGGAGTGACCGGCGCCCACGACGAGCGTGTGGCGGCCGGCGAAGCGGTCCCGGTCGGCGCCGAGCACGTCCGGCAGCGCGTGTTCGAGGTACGCGGCCACGTCGGCCTCACCCCGGGCGGGCAGGCCGGACGCGCCGAGGACGTTCGGGGTGCCCCAGGTGCCGGAGGCGTCGAGCACGGCGCGGGCCAGCAGCTCGTCACCGTCGGCGAGGCGGACCAGGAACGGCGTGGTGTCGCGGCCGGCGGTGCGCAGCCGGTCGAGGCCGAGGCGGCTGATCGCCTGGACCCGGGCGCCGTAGCGGACGTGGGGCTTGAGCTGGGGCAGCTCCGCGAGCGGCTGGAGGTACGCGCGGACCAGCTCCGCCCCGGTCGGCAGGGCCTCCGGGTCGGGGGCGAGCCAGCCGGCGTCGTCGAGGATCCGGCGGGCGGCCGGGTCGATGTTGTAGCGCCAGGGCGAGAAGACCCGCACGTGTCCCCACTGGGCGACGGCGGCGCCCGGGGTGTCGCCGGCTTCCAGGACGACGAAGGGCAGGCCGCGTTCGTGCAGGTGGGCGGCTGCGGCGAGGCCGGTCGGGCCAGCGCCGACGACCACGACGGGAAGGCTGTCCAGGGCGTTCATCGGGTAACTCCTTGTCAGGTGATGGTGGGGCTGCGGCGTTCCAGCAAAACCACGTCGCGCCAGCGGTCATGGTGGCGGCCGATCCGCTCCCGGACGCCGATGACACGGAACCCGGCCCGCCGGTGCAGGGCCAGACTGCCGGTGTTCTCCGGGAAGATGCCGGACTGGATGGTCCAGATGCCGGCCGCCTCGGTCGAGGTGATCAACGCGTCGAGCAACAGCCGGCCGACCCCGCGCCCCTGGGCCGCCGGGTCGACGTAGACGGAGTGCTCGACCACTCCGGCGTAGACCGGGCGGCTCGATGTCGGTGTGACGGCGACCCAGCCGAGGATGGCGTGGCTGCCGTCCACGGCCACGAAGCGGTGCGCGGTCAGCCGGGTGGCGTCGAACGCCCCCCAGGTCGGCGCGGTGGTCTCGAAGCTGGCGTCACCGCCGTCGAGGCCCGCCTGGTAGATCGTCAGGACGCGGTCGGCGTCGCCGGCGGTCATCGGGCGCGTGGTCAGGTCGGCCATCGGCGGGCTCCGTTCCGGTCTCGGACGGGGAGAGACTGTCTCGACGTCTGTCGAATCAGACAGTTGCACGCTGATTAGATGTCTGTCAACCTAGACTGATGTCGAAACAAGCGGCCGTGGACGTGCTGTGCTGTCCGCCCCTGTCCGAACGGCGTGTGCCGGCCGAGACCGCCGCCGCGCTCGCCCCCGCGTTCAAGGCCCTCGGCGACCCGGTCCGCCTGCAGCTCATGTCGATGATCGCCTCCGCCGAGGGCGGCGAGATCTGCGTCTGCGACCTCATCCCCGCGTTCGACCTGACCGGCCCGACCATCTCGCACCACCTCAGGACGCTGCGCGAGGCCGGGCTCGTCGACGCCGAGCGTCGCGGCACCTGGGTCTACTACCGCGCCCGGCCGACGGTCCTGCACCAACTCGCCGCACTGCTCACCGTCGTCCCGACCGAGGCAGGCCCCGCTCCCGCCGCCCGGTCGGAATGCTCGTGAGCACCGCCACCCGCCAGGCCGACCCGGCCGCGAGCGCCGTCGTCGGTCGCCTCTCCCGACTCGACCGGTTCCTGCCGGTCTGGATCGGGCTGGCCATGGTCGTCGGGCTGCTGCTCGGCCGCCTGATCCCCGGGCTCGACGACGCGCTGGACGCGGTGGCGGTCGGCGGTATCTCGCTGCCGATCGCGATCGGCCTGCTGGTCATGATGTATCCGGTGCTGGCGAAAGTCCGCTACGACCGGCTCGACACCGTGACCGGCGACCGCCGCCTGCTGGTCTCGTCGCTGGTCCTCAACTGGCTGGTCGGCCCGGCCGTGATGTTCGCCCTGGCCTGGGTGTTCCTGGCCGACCAGCCCGCGTACCGCACCGGGTTGATCATCGTCGGCCTCGCCCGGTGCATCGCCATGGTCGTCATCTGGAACGACCTCGCGTGCGGCGACCGCGAGGCCGCGGCGGTCCTGGTCGCGCTCAACTCCGTCTTCCAGGTCCTCGCCTTCGGCCTGCTCGGCTGGTTCGACCTGTCGGTGCTGCCCGGCTGGCTCGGGTTGCCGGGCGCCGAGTTGCGCGTCTCGGTCTGGGAGATCGCCCGCAACGTGCTCATCTTCCTCGGCATCCCGCTGCTGGCCGGTTACCTCACCCGCCGCCTCGGCGAGCGCGCCCGGGGTCGCGAGTGGTACGAATCCCGCCTCCTGCCCCGCGTCGGCCCCGCCGCCCTGTACGGGCTGCTGTTCACCATCGTGATCCTGTTCGCCCTTCAGGGCGACGCCATCATCGGCCGGCCGTTCGACGTCGCCCGTATCGCCCTGCCGCTGCTGGTGTACTTCGCGCTGATGTGGGCCGGTTCCTACGCTCTCGGCCGGGCGCTCGACCTCGGCTACGCGCGCACGACCACCCTCGCGTTCACCGCCGCCGGCAACAACTTCGAACTCGCCATCGCCGTCGCGATCGGCACCTTCGGCGTGGCCTCCGGTCAGGCGCTGGCCGGGGTCGTCGGGCCGCTGATCGAGGTGCCCGTACTGGTCGGCCTCGTCCACGTCTCGCTCTGGGCACGCCGCCGCTTCTTCACCCCACCCCTTGACCGAGAGGCGTCACGATGAGCGACAAACCCAGCGTCCTGTTCGTCTGCGTCCACAACGCCGGCCGCTCCCAGATGGCCGCCGGCTGGCTGCGCCACCTCGCCGGCGACACCGTCGAGGTTCGCTCGGCCGGCTCCGCCCCGGCCGAGACGATCAACCCCGCCGCCGTCCAGGCCATGCGCGAGGTCGGCATCGACATCACCGACCAGACCCCCACCCTCCTGGAGTACGCCACCGCGGAGTCCTCCGACGTCATCGTGACCATGGGCTGCGGCGACGCCTGCCCGGTCTTTCCCGGCAAGCGCTACGAGGACTGGAAGCTCGACGACCCGGCCGGCAGGGGCGTCGACGCCGTCCGTCCGATCCGCGACGACATCCGGACCCGGGTCGAGCAGCTCGTCGCCGATCTGGCCGCCCTCGGCTGAGCACGGACGAGGCCGGCACACGCCACCGCCGGCCGGCACCACGACGGGACTCACCGACGGCAACGGCGTCCACATAGATGTGATGTATCGGCTCAGCGGCACCGGTGCGGCCAGACTGAGCCGACGTCGGCCATCGGGGCGAACATCTAATCTTCATCGGGCCCCGGCCGATGTTCACGACAACCACCCGGCCCCGGCCGGGGCGGTGCCGGCCGACGCGGCCCGCAGCGCGGCAGAGCAGGTCGACCGCCCTGCGGGAGGGTCGGCAAGCAGCGCCGGTGTCACACGGAACCCGTCGCGCCCTCGCCGTGTCGATCCGTCCATCCGGCCGGGCGGACGCCCCGGCGGGCGAGGAACGGACGCGGTCACCGGACGCCGCCAGAGAGCGTAAAACATTAGATCTATATTGGCACGGGTCGATCGATGTCGTTGACGCAGCCGATCGAGCCTCCGTATACTCCAAATGATCATCAGATCTTTAGCCTAGTCGGGCGAGGAGCGCATGCCGCAGATCACTGGCGTCACCGTCGAGGACGTCCGCTTCCCCACCTCGCTGACCGCTGACGGGTCCGACGCCATGAACAAGGACGGCGACTACTCGGCGGCCTACGTCATCCTGCACACCGACGGCCTCGACAGCGCCGGCGCACCGCTCGCCGGTCACGGCCTCACCTTCACCATCGGCCGGGGCAACGACATCGTCGTCGCGGCGGCGGTGCACCAGGCCCACCGCCTGGTGGGCATGGACGTGACGACGATGGCCGCCGACATGGGGGCCGTCTACCGCCTGCTCACCTCCGACTCCCAGCTGCGCTGGCTCGGGCCGGAGAAGGGCGTCATCCACCTGTCGCTGGCGGCCGTGCTGAACGCGGCCTGGGATCTGGCCGCGCGACTCGCGGACAAGCCGCTGTGGCGGCTGCTCACCGACATGTCCCCCGAGCAACTCGTCGACATCGCCGACCTGCGCTACCTGTCCGACGCGCTGACCCGGGACGAGGCACTGGCCATCCTGCGCGCCAAGCAGAGCACGAAGACCGACCGTCTGGCCGAGCTGGCGCGCACCGGCTACCCGGCCTACACCACCTCGGCGGGCTGGCTCGGCTACGGCGACGACAAGCTGCGCCGGCTGTGCCAGGAGGCCGTCGACTCCGGCTACGGCTACGTCAAGCTCAAGGTCGGCGCCGACCTCGACGACGACATCCGGCGGTGCCGGATCGCCCGGGAGATCCTCGGCCCGCACCGCAACCTGATGATCGACGCCAACCAGGTGTGGGACGTCGACCAGGCCATCGAGTGGGTCAAGGCCCTCGCTCAGTTCTTACCACTGTGGATCGAGGAACCGACCAGCCCGGACGACATCCTGGGCCACGCGGCCGTACGCCGTGCCGTCGCTCCCGTCGGCGTCGCCACCGGCGAGCACTGCCACAACCGGGTGATGTTCAAGCAGCTGTTCCAGGCCGAGGCCATCGACTTCTGCCAGTTGGACACCGGCCGGCTGGCCAGCATCAACGAGATCGTCGCCGTGCTGCTGCTCGCCGCGAAGTTCGACGTCCCGGTGTGCCCGCACGCCGGCGGTGTCGGGCTCTGTGAGATGGTCCAACACGTGTCGGTGCTCGACTACGTCGCCATCTCAGGGGATCTCACCGGCCGCGTGACCGAGTTCGTCGACCACCTGCACGAGCACTTCACCGACCCGTGTGTCGTCCGGGACACCGGCTGGGGCAGCGGTTACGTTCTGCCCGGCACGCCCGGCTACTCCACCCGGATGCACCCCGAGTCGATCGCGCGGTACCGGTTCCCCGACGGCCTCTACTGGGCCGCGGCAGACCCGGCTACGGTGTCATCTCCGGAGCCGTACGTGATCGCGGGTGGGACGGCCACCCCCGCCGGCCGCTAGGAGGTGTCATGTCCCGCACCGACGAAGTGGTGAACGGCATCAAGCGGATGATCCTCGAGGGGACGTTCAAGCCCGGGGATCGGCTGCCCATCGAGAAGGACCTCGCCGAGTCCCTCGGCGTCTCGCGGGGATCGCTGCGCGAGGGGATGTCGGCGCTGTCGATCCTCGGCATCGTCAACATCCGCCAGGGCGACGGCACGTACGTCACCAACCTCGACGCGCCGCAGCTGCTTGCCCCGATGGGCTTCGTCGTCGACTTCCAGGGCCAGGGCGACGGGCGGCACATCCACACCGTCCGCCGCCTGCTGGAGTGCGAGGCCGCCCGGTTGGCGGCGACCAGGATCACCGACGAGGCCCTCGCCCAGGCCGGGGAGCTGCTCGACGAGGCAGCCCGGATCGCCGGTCGGTCGCCGCAGGACCATGAGCGGATCATGGAAATCGACATCGCGTTCCACCGGATCATCGCCGCACACGCCGACAACCCGGTGCTCATCGGCCTGATCGAGGCGTTCGCCGGGCGCACCCTGCGCGGGCGACTCTGGCGGAGCCTGCACGAGGAGGGCGCGGACCGGCGTACCCACGACGAGCACGTGGCGATCCTCAAGGCCCTCCGGGCGCGCGACCCGGAGCGGGCCCGCACCCGGATGGCCAACCACCTGATCGGTGTGGAGGAGTCGCTACAGGGGTTGCCCGACGAGGGTGAGACGGGCGTCGACGCGCAGGCGCAGTGATCGCCCGCCCGCTCCGCGCGCCAACGGAACCGATGCCGGCCCCTCGCGCTCGGTCACGGGCGGGCGATCGCCCTCACCGCTCGTCCCGCTCCGCGCCGGTGCTCCCGGTCATCGCCGCGACCAGGTCGTCGGTGGTGACCTCGTCGGCACGCAGCCGCGCCGCCCGTCGGCCCAGGCGCAGCACCTCCACCCGGTCGGCGATCTCGAGCACCTGCGGCATGTTGTGGCTGACCAGCACCACCGACATGCCAGCGTCACGGGCCCGGCGGACGACGTCGAGCACCCGCCCGGTCTGCACGACGCCCAACGCCGCGGTCGGCTCGTCGAGGATGACCACGTTCGTCGCCCAGATGATCGCCCGCGCCACCGCCACGCACTGCCGCTGCCCACCGGACAGCATCGCGATCGGCGTGGTGACCCGGGGAATCCGCACACCCAGCTCGGCGAGCGCCGCGGCGGCCCCCTGCCGCATGGCGCGCTTGTCGAGAAGCCCCAGCCGGCCGAGCGGCCCGGAGCGCAGGATCTCCCGCCCGAGGTAGAGGTTGGCGGCGACGCTGAGATCGTCGGCGACCGCGAGATCCTGGTAGACGGTCTCCACTCCCGCGCGCCGGGCGTCCACCGGCGTCGCGAAGTGGACGGGACGACCGCCCACCCGGATCTCACCCTCGTCGGGCGGGTGCACACCGGACAGCGTCTTGATCAGCGTGCTCTTTCCGGCGCCGTTGTCGCCGATGAGGGCGACGACCTCGCCCTTGTGGACGGTGAAGTCCGCGCCACGCAGCGCCTCGACGTGGCCGAACCGCTTGACGATGCCACGGGCTTCGAGCACCGGCGGTTCGTCGGCGGCCGGCTGGTCGGTCTCGACGGTGGTCGTCGGGGCGGCGTCCATCACTGCACCGGAGGGTTGGCGCAGCTGGGCTCGAGCACCGCCTTGATCTCCGCCGAGTCGATGTTCTTCTTGGTGACGAACGTGACGCCGGTGTCGGCCGACGCCAGCGGCGCCTTGTCCCGAAGGTGCTTGACCATCTTGTCGACGCCGAAGTAGCCCATCTTGAACGGGTTCTGCACGACCAGCGCCGAGATCTGACCGCTGCGCAGCCCCGCGATCTCGTCGGGGGCGGCGTCCCAACCGATGATGACCACCTTGCCGGACTTGCCGGCCGCCTGGATGGCCTGCGCGGCGCCGAGCACGCTCGGCTCGTTGGCCGCGAAGATGCCGGCGAGGTTGGGGTTCGCGGTCAGGATGTTCTCGGTCACCCGCCGCGCCTCGTTGACGTCACTGCGGCTGGGCTGCTGCCCGACCAGCTTGAGGTTGGGGAACTGCGCGAGGCCGGCCTTGAAGCCGTCGACCCGCTCGGTGTTGGTCTGCGAGCCGGGTTGGAACTCCACAAGCGCCACGTCGTGGTTGCCGGGGCCCAGTTCGGTGGCGAGCAGTTTGGCCGCCTCGACGGCCGACGCCTTGTTGTCGGTGGCGAAGAGCGGCACGCTCGACGGCTGGGGGCTGGTGCCCGAGTCGATCATCGCGACCGGGATGTCGGCGCCGAGCGCCTGGTCGGTGGCCGGCGCCAACGCCCGGGAGTCGGTGGCCGCGTAGACGATGCCGTCGACCTTCTTGGTGACGAAGTTCTGGATCAGGTTGACCTGGCCCTCGACGTCCGTCTCGGTCGTCACCCCGTCCCACTGGACCGTGACGTCGCCGGCGCGCTGCGCGGCGCACTCGGCGCCCGCCTTCACCGTGTTCCAGTAGTCGGCCCCGACAGCCTTCGGCACGACGGCGAGCTTCAGCGGCCCGGCCGCGTCCTTGGTCGCGCCGTCGCCTCCGTCGCGGACCTCGACTCCGCCGCACGCGCTGAGCAGAGCGGTCGCCGCGGCGACGGCGACGATGACCTGTGCGCGCAGAAGACGCCCTCGTGGCCGTCGGCTGGTGGTGGTGTGTGACATGGTGTGCGTCCTTCCTCTGTCGAACTCCGGGAACGGCATGTCAGCCCCGTGACTCCAGCCGCCGACGGCGGTACTGGTCGAAGTAGACGGCGGCCCAGATGATCAGGCCGACGATCACCTGCTGGTAGTGGATGCTGATGTCGAGCAGGACGGCGCCGTTGCGGACCAGGGCGATGAGGAAGGCGCCGATGATGGTCCCGACGATCCGGCCCTGCCCTCCGAACAGGCTGGCGCCGCCGATGACCGCGGCGGCGATGACGTCGAGTTCCAGCGATATGCCGTAGTTCGGCTGGCCGGAGTTGACCCGGGAGGCGGCGATCATGCCACCCAGACCGACCAGCACACCCGCCAGGACGTACACGTACGTCAGGTGGCGGCCGACCCCGATGCCGGAGCGGCGGGCGGCTTCCAGGTTGGACCCCATGGCGTAGGTGTACTGCCCGAAGCGGGTCTGCGAGAGCAGAAACGCGACCCCGACGGCGACCACCGCGGTGATCACCACAGCGAACGGGATACCGATGATCTCGCCGTTGCCGAGCAGCTGGAACGATCGGGGCAGACCGTAGACGCCGACCGCCCCGGTGATGATGAAGACCAGGCCCCGGCCGACCGACATCGTCCCCAGCGTCGCGATGAACGGGGGTATCCGGGCGACGGTCACCAGCAGCCCGTTGAGCAGCCCGGCCAGGGCACCGACACCGATCGCGACCGCCGTCGCCGCCAGGAGCGGGAAACCCAGGTCACGGACGACCATCGCTCCCGCCACTCCGGCGAGCGCGGCGACCGAGCCGACCGACAGGTCGATGCCCCGGGTGATGATGACCATCGTCTGCGCGGCGGCGATGATGGCAATCACAGCGGTCTGCGCGCCGATGTTGAACAGGTTGTCGGCCGTCAGGAAGTAGGGACTGGCGAAACTCAACGCGATGAACAGGACGACGAGCGCGGTGGCCGCGGTGAACTCACTGAGCGCGTGCGAGATGCGCTCCCGCAACCAGTCGTTGAGCGCGCCGCCCTGGGGCTCCGCAGTCGCCTCGGCCGCACTCATCGGCGGGCCCGGCTCTCGTCCACTGTGTCCCCGGCTCGACGCGCGTCCCCGCCGGTGATCGACGCATTCCTCAGCAACCGGACCTCCCCAGGACGTCACACACGGGCCACTCCCCGCAGCGCCTGCGCGATAGATCGGATGTTTCCTGCGATCAGGCGTTACCTTCCCACGGTCACACTCATGTTGCCAAGGGCTTACAGGCATGTTGTGGCATCGTTATGCACGCTTCGCGCACCATACGTCCGACCAAAAAAGCGTTGTCGGCAAAGGGCTGCGGCGAACGCCCTTCGTCCACCATCGACCCGCCGTCGGATCAGGCCAGTGTTAGCGGTAACGCCTGGAACTCGCCGCGCGGGCGTCATCGCCGGAGATGCTCGCTGCCCGGCCACCGCTCACCTTGAGCATGTTATCGATAACATGCTATGTTCCGCCACGGAGTCGAGGGCACGTCCCTCCCGCTCGGAGTCACCGGCACCTCGAAGGGCATCGGGTCCCGCGACCCGGTCGACGGTCGGTGACCTGTCCGAGCCACACCTGTCCGGCGTACGCCGTGTTCCCGCGTCCGCGCACGCGGTCGCTCCGTCATGACGTCCGCCCTCAGGCATCGCCGTTGGCGACCTGTCACACCGTCCCCGGGCCCGCCCACATCCACCCCGAGCGGTTTCCCACGGGCAGCCCACCGCCGGTCTGGCAGCGACCCTCGACTCCGGCCGCCACCACCTCGAAAGGCAGGACCATGGACAAGATCCCCGACGAACGCGCACCGCGACCCCGGATCCGGGGCCGTCGGGTGCTGATGCCGCTCGCGGCCACCCTCGCGGCGGTAGCCGCGACGGTGGCGGTGACCTCCGCCGCCAACGCCGGCACCACTCTGGGTGCCTCGGCGGCCGAGAAGGGCCGTTACTACGGTGCGGCGGTACCCGCCTTCAAGCTGTCCGACAGCCAGTTCGCCACCATCGTGAACCGGGAGTTCAACCAGCTCACTCCCGAGAACGAGATGAAGTGGGACGCCACCGAGCCGCAGCAGGGTCGGTTCAGCTACAGCGGCGGGGACCAGATCGTCGCCCACGCCCAGTCGCACGGCATGATCGTCCGCGGCCACACGCTGCTGTGGTACCAGCAGCAGCCGGGTTGGGCGCAGGGCATGTCCGGCACCGCGCTGCGCAACGCCGCCATCAACCACGTCACCCAGGTCGCCACCCACTACCGCGGCAAGATCTACGCCTGGGACGTGGTGAACGAGGCCTTCGCCGACGGCGGCAGCGGCGGCCGACGGGACTCGAACCTGCAGCGCACCGGCAACGACTGGATCGAGGCCGCGTTCCGCGCCGCCCGCGCCGCCGACCCGGGCGCCAAGCTCTGCTACAACGACTACAACACCGACGGCATCAACGCGAAGTCCACCGGCATCTACAACATGGTGCGCGACTTCAAGTCCCGCGGCGTGCCGATCGACTGCGTCGGCTTCCAGTCCCACCTCGGCACCTCGGTGCCCAGTGACTACCAGGCCAACCTGCAGCGCTTCGCCGACCTCGGCGTCGACGTACAGATCACCGAGTTGGACATCACCCAGGGCTCCAACCAGGCCAACGCCTACGCCCAGGTCACGCGGGCCTGCCTGGCGATTCCCCGCTGCACCGGCATCACGGTGTGGGGCGTCCGGGACAGCGACTCGTGGCGCGGCAACGACAACCCACTGCTGTTCGACCGCTCGGGCAACAAGAAGGCGGCGTACACCTCGGTCCTCAATGCCCTGAACTCCGGCGGAACCCCCACCCCGACCACCCCGCCGCCGACGACCCCGCCGCCGACGACCCCGCCGCCGACCACTCCGCCGCCCACGACGCCGCCGCCCACGACCCCGCCGCCGACCGGTGCCGGATGCTCGGCCTCGGTGTCGCTGAACTCCTGGAACGGCGGCTTCGTCGCCACCGTCAAGGTCACCGCCGGTTCGACGGCCCTGCGGGGTTGGACGGTCCGGATCACGCTGCCCTCGGGCACCGCCGTCACCAACACCTGGAGCGCGCAGGCCAGCGGCTCGTCGGGCACTGTGGACTTCCGCAACGTCGACTACAACGGCCAGGTCGGCGCGGGAGCCAGCACCGAGTTCGGCTTCCAGGGCACCGGTGCCAGCCCGTCCGGCACCCCCACCTGCACCGCGAGCTGATCCGTCCCCTCTCAGCTCACCACCCCGGCACCCCCGGGGCGTCGCGGACGTGCCGCGCGCCCCGGGGGTGCCGTACTACCAGAAGATCAGATGGACGGCGTACGGACGCCTGGCCGTCCTGCTCCCGGGCCAGCGCCAGCAGGCTGGCCAGGCGTCGTCGACGTCGCCGCGCCACCGCCCGTACGCCAAGAAGCAGGAGCAGCAGCGCGAGGTGCACCCACGGCGGGGCCCAGGTGGTGACAGCGACGGACGTCCGGCGCAGGTCGGCGCCTGCTCACACCCGAGTCCTCTGGACCACCCTGGCAACCAGGGCCTCCGCGACGTCACGCACCTTGCGGTTGGTGTCCTGGGAAATCTTCGACAGCAACGCGAACGCCTCGTCCGGCGTGCACCGCCGCTCCCCCATGATGATCCCCTTGGCCTGCTCGATCACCGCCCGACTGCGCATCGCCTCCCGCAACTGCTCCGCCAGGGTGGCGGCGCTGTCGTACAGGTGGGCGTTGGCCAGCGCCACCGCCGCGTACGCGGCGAAGTGTTCCGCGACCGCGATCGCCGGCGGATCGAAGGCGTTCGCCGTGCCGCCGTAGACGTTGAGCGCCCCCACCACCGACTCCTGGATCGGCAGCCCGATCGACAACGAACTGCCCACGCCGACTTCACGCGCCCGCTGTGCCCACTGCGGCCAGCGCTGCTCGACGGTCATGTCCGGTAGGGAGATGGTGTCGCCGCTGGCGGAGGCGTCCAGGCACGGGCCGCGATTCTGCTCGTACTGCCGCTCGTCCAGCTCGCGGGCCAGATCGCCGGTGAACGCGGCGGTCCAACCCGCGCGATCCCGGACCAGGGTGACCGAGACCTCCCTGGCGCCGGGAACGCTCCGGTTGGCCAGCGTGGCCACCCGGCGCAGCATGTCGTCGAGGCTGATCTCGTCGAGTCTGATCCGGCTCAACTCGGCCAGCGCCTGCGCGGGATCCACCGGCGGCTCGGTCATCGCCGACGTCCGTGTCGGCCGGCACCCGCCGGCAGGTGGGAGTCGCGCACGGTCGGTCACCCCGTCGGATCGTGGCGGCATCTCGCTGCGTGGCCGCCGTCGACGTCCTGCCTACCCCGTGCGGCGCCGACTCACACCGCAGCCGGCCGGCTCAGGCGTCCAGGCTGGAGCGGACGGCAGCGGTCAACCGGTTGGCGCGCTCGTCGCCCGCGGAGTACATCTGGTTGACCACGTAGCCGAACCCCACCTCGTGGTGCGCGTCGGCGAAGGCGAGGTTTCCTCCGGCGCCGTCGTGGCCGAAGCTGCGCTCCCCGAGCAGCGGCCGCGCCGGCGGAGAGTGCAGCAGAAAGCCGCTGCCCCAGCGCTGGCCGGTGTCGGGCGGGCCGTGTCGCTGCTGACCCTGGGAGCGGACGACGACCGCGTCGTCCACCGACGCCCCGGTGAGCAGGGGGCCACCCCGCAGGTCGGACACGCAGGCCGCGTAGAGCCGCGCCAGGCCGTCCGCGGTGCTCACCGCGCCCGCGCCCGGGATGCCGGCGGCCTGGATGGCGGGGTCGTTGAAGCTGACCAGACCGTCGGCGTCGGCGGGGAAGGCGAACGCGCCACCCATGGTGATGCCCCGTTCGGCGACCGGGTCGACGAAGGGATCGGCGTCCGGCGGTGGCGCGAGATCCCAGGCGACGGTGTCGCGCTCGCTGGCGGGGAGCCCGAGCCAGGTCCGCAGTCCCAGCGGCCGCGCGAGGGTGTCGTGGAAGTACGCGCCGGGAAGCTGGCCGGTGACGCGGTGGATGACCTCGCCGACGAGCCACCCGTAGGTCATCGAGTGGTAGCTGTGCGCGGTTCCCGGCTGCCACAGCGGCGCCTGCGCCTCGATCGCCGCGACGACCGGGTCCCAGGCGAGCACCTCGTCGAGGGTCAGGGGCCGGTCCAGGGCCGGCAGGCCGGCCTGGTGGGTGAGCAGCCAGCGTACGGGGATGTCCGCCTTGCCGTGCTGACCGAACTCCGGCCAGTAGCGCGTCACGGGCGCGTCGAGGTCCAGCCGCCCCTGCTGCGCCAGCAGGTACGCGCAGATCGCCAGGATTCCCTTGGTGCAGGAGAAGACGACGGCCGGCGTGTGCGCCGTCCAGGGCCGTCCGGTGCGGGTGTCGGCCAGCCCGCCGTACAGGTCGACGACCTTGCGGCCCCGCACGTAGAGGGTGACCGCGGCGCCGACCTCGCCCCGGGAGGTGAAGTTGTCGCGGAACGCGTCGGCGACGCGCCCGTAGCGTTCGTCGACGTCGCCGTGGATCTGCGTGGCCACTGCCTATCCCTTCAGTGAGCCCTGGATCAGGGCCTTGATGAACTGTCGCTGGAAGATCAGGAACACGATGAGGGTAGGGGTGAGGATCAGCAGCGAACCAGCGCACAGCAGCACCAGGTCGGTGCCCCACTGGCCCTGGAAGGCGCCGAGCGCCCCGGCCATCGTGCGTTTGGTGGCGTCGTCGACGAGGACGATCGCGAGCAGGAACTGGTTCCACGTCCACAGGAACATCAGGATCGTCAGCGACGCGATGGCCGGTCGGGCGAGCGGCACCTGGACCCGCCAGAACAGCTGCCAGGTGCTGCTGCCGTCCACCCGGGCGGCCTCGGACAGCTCGACCGGCACGTTGGTGAAGTGGGCACGCATCCAGAACACCGCGAACGGCATGTAGAGGCCGATCAGCGGCAGGATGATGGCCCACCGGGTGTTGAGCAGCCCGAGGTCCTGCATCTGGTAGTAGAGCGGGGTGACCACGGCCTCGAACGGCAGGGTGAGTCCGAGCAGCAGCAGGCCGAAGACGAGCCGGCCGCCGGGCACCCGCAACTGGCCCAGCCCGAAGCCGGCCATGGTGGCGATGAGCACCGACACCGGTACGACGCCGGCCACGATGAGCAGACTGGAGCGCAGCAGCGCGCCCATGTTGGCGGCGGTGAACGCGTCGGCGAAGTTTCCCCACTGCGGGTCGGACGGCCAGGCCAGCCCGTCGGGTACGGTGCCGCGCGGTTGCAGGGCGGCCGAGAGCATGCTCACGAACGGCAGCAGGGTGACGAGGATCAGGGCGATCAGGAAGACTCGCCCGGTCACCTGCTCACGTCGGCTCAGGTTCACGGCTTCTCCCCCCGGGTCAGTCGCTGGATCGGCAGCACGAACGCCAGCACCAGCAGCATGAGCACGACGGCGAGCGCCGAGGCCAGCCCGACCTGACGCTGCGAGAAGGCGAGGCGGTAGATCTCCAGGCCGGGAACGGTGGTCTGCAGACCCGGGCCTCCGCTGGTCGAGATGTAGACGATGTCGAAGCTCGCCAGGGCGGCGATGATCGTGACGGTGAGGCAGACCCCGATCTCCTGGCGCAGGCTGGGCAGGGTCACCGCGAGGAACTCACGGACCGGCCCCGCGCCGTCCAGCCGGGCGGCCTCGTAGAGCGCCGGGTCGATCTTGCTCATGCCGGTGACCAGCAGAATCGTGCAGAGACCGAGCAGGACCCAGGCGCCGATCACCCCGACGGCAGGCAGCGCCGTGTCGAAGTCGCCGAGCCACGCGCGGGCGAGGCCGCCCAACCCGAGCGCGCGCAACACCTGGTTGAGCAGCCCGTTGGTCGAGAGCAGCCAACTCCACGCGATGCCAGCCGCGACGAGTGGGATGACCTGTGGCAGGAACAGGATCGTCCGGACGACCGTCCCGAACGCGCCGGTGGTGATCCGGCGGACCATGCTCGCCACCAGCAGCCCGAGCGCGACCGGGATGAAGCTGAAGAAGACGATCAGGATGATCGCGTTGGAGATGATCTTCAGCAGGTCGCTGTCGGTGAACACGGTGACGTAGTTGTCCAGGCCCGCCCAGCGGGCGACGCCGATTCCGTTCCAGTCGTAGAACGAGTACTGGACGGTCAGGGCGAGGGGGCGCAGGACGAAGACCGCGTACATCAGCAGGGCGGGCAGGACGTACAACCAGCCGGTCCCGGCCGCGCGGGCCCACCGGCGTCGGTGGGCCCGCGTGGACGTGGAACGGGCGGGACGACCCGTCGGCGACACCTGGTCGTCCCGCCCGGTTGGTGCGCTGCCGAGGGCAGACGTCATCGGGACAGTTCCTTCGCGTACTCGGCCTGGACCGCCTTCACGTATCCCTCGGGCGTCTGCTGGCCGGCGACCAGCTTCTGCATCTCCGGCGTGATCGCGGCGGCGAAGATGCCGCCGGTCGCGTTGGCGGTGAAGTCCACCGCGCCGTTCTCGGCCCCGAGCTGCTGCGCCGCCTTGAGGGTCTCGGCCAGCACCGTGTTCGGGGCGGCGGCCGGCACCGGCAGGTCGCTCGGGCCGCCCGGGCTGGAACCGCCGACCGTCACGGCGATCTCCCGCGCCTTGGCGTTGGTGTGGACCCAGTTCAGGAAGTACGCGGCGGTGTCCGGGTTCTTGGCCTTCGCGGAGACGCCGAAGGTGTTGGGGGCGGACATCGCGACGTGCTTGCCACCGGCGGTCTCGGCCGGGAACAGGAAGAAGCCCACGTTGCCGGGCATCGCCTTGTCCAGGTTGGCCGACTCCCAGTCGCCGTTGAACATGAACAGGCCGTTGCCCTTCTGGAACTGCCCCACCATGCCCGCGTAGTCCAGGGCGTTGGCGTCCTTCGGGAAGTAGCCGGCCTGGGCCCACTTCTGGATGGTCTGGGTGGCCTTCAACGCGGCCGGGGTGTCGAAGGTGGCCCCCGGCTTCTGGAAGATCCAGTCGGCGACCTGGGCCGGGTCACCGAACTGGTTCTGCAGCGCCTGGTGCGGGAAGTTGATGCCCGCGGTGTTCTTGTTGAACTGCATGATCGGCTGGACCCCGCTGGTCTTCGCCTTCGCCAGCAGCTGCTCGAACTCGGCGACCGTGGCCGGCGGCTGGGTCATGCCGACCTGGCTGGCCAGCTTCTTGTTGTAGAAGACGCCGGTGACGCTGTAGCCGAGCCCCATGCCGTAGAGCGAGCCGGTGCCCCGGGTGTTGTCGCCGACGCGCAACTGCATGAGCTGCGAGGCCGGGAACTTGTCCCAGCCGTACGCGCTGACGTACGGGTCGAGGTTCTTGAGCAGGTCGTCCTTCACCAGGTCGACCATCGTGGGGAGCCGGATGATGTCGGGCGCGTTGTCCGAGGCCATGACGCGCGGCGCGTTCTCCACGATCACCGTGAACTGGTCCTCGCGGATGGCGAACGTGACGTTCGGGTGCTGCTTGGTGAACTCGTCGGCGAGCGCCTTGGCCAGCGGGAAGCCGGTCTCCGCGTACATCTCCAGCTTGATCGGCGCGGTGCCCAGGTCGGTCTTGACGGCGGCGTCGGGCCCGGCGGTCGACGACCGGTCGGCTCCCGGAGCGCTGCACGCCGTCGCGGCGAGCCCGATCACCAGCAGCGGCGCGAGGATGACCGCTCTGCGTCGCGGGCTTTTCGTCAGCAATTCTGCCATTTAATGACTCCTAGATTCCTCCGCGCGTCCCGCGGCTCAGGGCCGCGCGACGGCTCCACCGGGACCACCGCGACCGGCTGAACAGCCACGACAGGTACGTCGTGGCGGTCGCCCGGCCGCAGCAGACGTTCCGGCCACCGTTGACCCTCAGCACGGCGGCCGACGACGTCTCCAGACGCGCCAAAAGTGGTCGCTAAACTGATTTAGCAGAGCATGCGCGTGACACGGGAGGCTGTCAAGGACAACCTGGCAACGGTCCGGAAACATCGACTTCACACGACGCCCGACCCGACCGGGGCCAGAGTCCGGGCGCCGACGCATCATGATGGGCAGGAGCGGGGCCCGTGGCACCGCGCCTGATTCGGAGGACTGATGGGCCGCAACAGAGCAACCCTGGCCGACGTCGCGCGGCGAGCCGGGCTGTCCAAGACCGCCGCGTCGATGGTGCTCAACGGCAGGGAGGGCACGCGGCTCTCGGCCGAGGCACACCAGCGCGTGTTCGCCGCCGCCGAGGAGCTGGGCTACCGTCCCAACCTCGCGGCGCGCAGCCTGCGTACCCGCAAGACCGCGACCATCGCGTTCGTCTCCGACATCGTCGCCACCACCCGCTTCGCTGGCGGTCTCATCCGCGGCGCGCTCGACGCGGCCCGCGAGCGTGACCACGTGCTGCTCATCACCGAGACGCAGGGCGACGCCACGTTCGAGCAGTACGCCATCGAGGCCATGCTCGACCGACAGGTCGACGGAGTGATCTACGCCGCCATGGCCACCCGGCGACTGACGGTGCCCCCGGCCATCCTCGGCGGCCCGGTGGTGCTGCTCAACGCCACCAGCGCCGACGGCCTGCCCTGTGTCCTTCCCGACGACGACCGGGCCGGTCGCTCCGTCGCCACAGCCCTGTTGGAGCACGGCCACCGCGACGCCATCGCGCTGATCGGCCGCAACCGGCTCAAGGAGGGCGACCCGGAGGTCTCCCTCGCCGCCCGGGCCCGCCTGCGCGGCATCCAGCAGGCGCTGGGCGACGCGGGCGTCAGCCTCCTCGCGGAGTGCTTCTGCACCGAGTGGCTGCCCGAGCACGGCTACGCCGCCATGCGCGGGCTCCTGAGCAGGCCGTCGCGACCCAGCGCGGTCATCTGCATGAACGACCGGCTGGCCTTCGGCGCCTACCAGGCGCTCGGCGAGGCGGGCCTGAGCGTCCCGGACGACATCTCGGTGATCTCGTTCGACGACGACCCGATCGCCGCCTGGCTGCGCCCCAGCCTGGCCACCACGGCGCTGCCCCACGAGCAGATGGGGCGGCGCGCGGTCGAGCTGCTCCTCGACGGTGGCGCCGCCGAGCCGTCACTCGTCGCGATGCCGCTGCGCCGACGCCGGTCCCTCGCGCCCCCCGCCGGCTGACCCGAGCGCCCTACGACGTCGGCGGGGTCGACGCCTTCGTCAGCTAAACCGGTTTAGTGCTACGTTTCCGGCCATGCTTCGTCTAGCCGACCACTGGGTGTGGGACAGCTGGTACGCGCGGGACGACAACGGCCTCTGGCACGTGTTCTTCCTGCGCGCGTCCCGCGCCCTGCACGACCCGCACCGCCGCCACCGCCGCGCCTCGATCGGCCACGCCGTCTCGACGGACCTGCACACGTGGCGTCTGGTCGCCGACGCCGTGGTTCCCGCCGACGCGCCGGCCTGGGACGACCTCGCGACCTGGACCGGGTGCACGGTCCGCGGCCCGGACGGGCGGTGGTACGTCTACTACACCGGGGTCTCCCGCGCCGAGGACGGGCTCGTCCAACGGATCGGTCTGGCCGTCTCCGACGACCTGATCACCTGGCATCGTCACGGTTCCGGTCCGGTCGTGCAGGCCGACCCGATGTGGTACGAACTGCTCGACACCGACCTGTGGTACGAGCAGGCGTGGCGCGACCCCTGGGTGTTTCCCGACCCGGACGGCGACGGCTGGCACATGCTCATCACGGCACGCGCCAACACGGGAACGGCGGACACGCGGGGCGTCGTCGGCCACGCCACCTCCCCCGACCTGCTCACCTGGACCGTCCGACCGCCGCTGTCGACGCCGGCGGGGTTCGGTCACCTGGAGGTGCCCCAGGTCGCGGTCGTCGACGGGCAGCCCCTGCTGCTGTTCTCCACCGACGCGACCGCCAGCGCCCGACGCGACGACCACCGGATCTGGGTGGCGACCGGGCGGAGCGTCCGCGGCCCGTGGGACATCGCGGCCGCCCGGCCGGTCACCCACCCGCACCTGTACGCGCCCCGGCTGGTCCCCGGACCGGCCGACGACTGGTCGCTCATCGGCTTCCTCGACCACGTCGACGGGTCGTTCGTCGGTGAACTCACCGACCCCATTCCGGTGCGCTACGACGCGTCGACCGGGCTGACCATCCAGGCGGCGGGGACGGTCGCCGCGACCTGATTCGCGGGCCCACCGCGACCACGCCCGACCCGGTCGCCGGCGGACCGGTCAGCGTCCGGCCGCAGGACCGCGACGACGCAGGTCCGGGCCGGGGCGACTCCGCCCCGGCCCGGACCTGTCGGTACTGCCGTCAGCGCTGGGTCCAGCGTTGGTTGGCGGCCCCGGTGCAGGACCAGAGGAGCACCGTGGTGCCGTTGGCGGTCCCGTTGTTGTTGACGTCGAGGCACAGGCCGGACTGCGCCCCGCTGATCGTGCCGTTCGCGTTGAGGGTCCACCGCTGGTTGGCCCCGCCGTTGCAGTCCCAGATCTGGACCTTGCTGCCCGCCGTGGCGTTGGTGGGCGCGTCCAGGCACTTGCCGAGCGACTGGAGGGTCTGCCCGTTGGCCGTCCAGCGCTGGTTGGCGGCCCCGTTGCAGTCCCAGATCACCGGCTGGGTGCCATTGGTGGTGTTGCTCTGCGGGATGTCCAGGCAGCGGCCCGAGGCGACGCTGGCCAGCGCGAAGGAGGTGGTCGCGGGCGGGGGCGTGGTCGGCGGCGGGGTGCTGGTGCCGCCGCCGCTGACCCGGTACACCACCGTGCCGTGCGCCGGGACGCTGGCCGAGATGCTGCCCGTGCTGGTGGTGGTGGCGTTGCTCCAGGCGTCCACCAGGGTGAAGGAGCTGCCGGACTTGCCGACGGCGGCGGCCGTGGTGGAGATCGTCGTCGTCGAGCCGCCCTGGTTGAACAGGGCGACGGCGACGTCACCGTTGGCCAGCCGCTTGGCGAGCACGCGGCGGGTGCCGTCGAACGAGACCTGGCTGGCCTGCAACCCGAGGGAGTCCTGGTTGATGGCGATCAGGTTCGGGTTCTTGAGGATGGTCTGCGTCGCCGAGTTCATGCTGCGCACGTCGTTGCCGGCGATCAGCGGCGACGCCATGACGGCCCACATCGCGAAGTGGCTGCGCATCTCGGTGTCGTTCATGCCGCCCCGGCCGACCTCCATCATGTCCGGGTCGGTGAACGCACCCGGTCGCGCGTAGGGCGCCAGGGGGACGTTGACGTTGATGATGTTCTGGATGCCCATCGGGTAGCCGTTGGTCTGCCCGGTGTCCCACGCGTTGGTGATGTCCTCGGTGGTCCGCCAGATGTTCGCCACGTCGCCCCAGTTGCGCTGCGGACCGGTCTTGGCGTGGATGCTGTTGGGGTTGATGCTGTAGACGATCGGCCGGCCGGTCGCGGCCAGCGCGTCACGCATCTTCGCGAACGTGGTGACCTGATCGTTGATGCTGCCGTTCGGGGAGCACCAGTCGTACTTGAGGTAGTCGACGCCCCAGGCGGCGAACTGCCGGGCGTCCTGCGCCTCGTGGCCCTGACTGCCGGTCGCGCCCGGGTAGCTGTTGAAGTACTGGGCGCAGGTCTTGTCGACCGGCACCTGGTAGAGGCCGAACTTCAGCCCTCGGGCGTGCAGGTAGTCGCCGAGCGCCTTCATCCCGCTGGGGAAGCGGGTCGGGTCGCCCTGCAGGTTGCCGGAGCTGTCGCGGTTCGGGTTGAACCAGCAGTCGTCGACCACGACGTACTGGTAGCCCAGATCGCGCATGCCGTTGCTGACCATCGCATCGGCCGTCTGCCGGATCAGCCCCTCGTTGATGTTGCAACCGAACGAGTTCCAGCTGTTCCACCCCATCGGGGGTGTCCGGGCGACGCCGTTCTCCAGTGCCTGGGCCACCGGGGCGCGCAGGCCCACGAGGACGGCGGCCAGGAGCAGCCCGGCCGCCGCTGCCCGCCCCCAGTGCCGGGCTCGGACGATTCGCTTCATGCGGGAGCATCCTTTCGTGATGCCGTCCTTCAGGGACAGCCGCCCGGATGAGGCGGGCATCATGAATGTCTACGCGCCCACTGTTAGCGTTAACAGCAGACGCCGGCCATATTACGGAGCCGTTTCGTCGAATTCAACTACTTCCATGTTTCGACGTGCCGCCCGTCGACGTCCAGGCGTCGACGCGACAGTGTCGCGGTCGCCGAGCGGGACCGCTAGAACTGCGCGAAGAACCGCCACACCTCGCCCTTGGTCCAGGTCGTGATGCCGCTCTCGGCGTACGTGCCGTCCACCGGCCCCGGCATGTGGCCGTTGTCGAACGCCGCCCACTGCACCGGATATCCGGCCCGGCACCCGGAGTAGGCGGTGGTGATGTGCGTACGGCTGCCCGAGGCCGGCTCCCGCGGGCTCTGCGCGGCGCAGCCGTTGGTGCGGACGAACGTGTCCCGCAACGACCGCCCCGAGGAGATGGGAAGCACCGAGTCGGTGATGCCGTGCAGACCGAAGTACGCGATGGGCTGGGTGCCGCCGCTGCACCCGCTGAGCTGGGCGCCGCTGAACACCGCCACCGCCCGGAACACGTTCGCCCGCGCACACGCCGGCGCGTAGCTCATGCCACCGCCGTAGCTGAAACCGAGCGCGAAACGCTGCGCCGTGTTGACGCAGAGGTCGCCCTCGATCAAACGGATCATGTCGTCGACGAAGGTGATGTCCTCGCCGCCGGAGTTGGCCCAGCCGTTGCCGAGGCCCTGCGGCGCGACGAGGATCGCGGTGTTGTTCGACTGCTCCTGCTGCCCGTAGTAGGACCACGGCGTCCCACTCGTGCCGCCCGAGTTGACCTCGGCCGCGGTGCCGCCCCGCCAGTGGAACGCGAAGATCAACCGATAGCGGGTGCTGCTGGAGTAGGTGGCGGGAAGCCGCAGGATGAAGCTGCGGCTCTTGCCGTTGCTCTGGATCGTGTGGGTGCCGTTGGCCAGCGTGGGGCTCTTGCCGCATCCTCCACCGGTCCCGGTGTCACCCGGCACCTTGGCCAGCTGCCACTGCTGGTTGGCGCCGTTGAGGTCGGCGTACTGAACGACGTTGGCGCCATCGGCGGTCGAGGCGCCCTGGACCTCCACGGCCTTGCCGCTCTGCCGACCGATCAGCCGGACGTTTCCGGCGTCGGAGTCGGCCAGCCGGAACTGTTGGTTGGCCGCGTTGTTGTCGGTCCACTGCACGATCGCCGCCCCGTCGGCGGTCGACGCGCCGCTGACGTCGAGGACCTTGCCGGAGAGGCGCGACTTCAACCGGTAGAAACCGCCGCCGGAATCCACGAACTGCCACTGCTGGTTGCTGCCGTTGTTGCGCGTCCACTGGGTGATCCGCGCGCCGTCGTTGGTGGCCTGGCCGTACACGTCCAACGCCTTGCGCTGGTGCGGTTGACCAGGACGTACCAGGCGTTGGTGTCCACCGTCGCCGCCGCCGCGGGCGCCGCGTTCAGCCCGACGAGGGTGCCGGCGGCGAGCAGGGTCGCCGCCACCGCGGCCAGCCCCGACCGCCAGCGAGGCTGCGGTGGGGCGGCGGGATGAAGCGCACCGTTGGTTTCCATGAATTCACTCCCATGCTGGGGTACGCCCCTGGGGGCGGGCGTGACCTGTTTCGGGTTAGCGTTAACACTTCTGCTGGTCGATGACCGGCAGCAATGACGGGCCCCGATCTGTCGGCGGCCCGCCGCCGGCCGCGCCCCGGCCGGGGTGCGGCCGGCCGGGGCGAACCAGATGTCAGCTACGCAGCTGCCACTGCTGGTTGGTGCCGCCGTTGCACGCCCAGAGGATGAGCTTCGTGCCGTTCGCCGCCGCGGCGCCGTTGGCGTCCAGGCAGAGACCCGACTGCGCGCCGGTGATCGTGCCGTTGGCGTTGACGTTCCACTGCTGGTTGGCCTGGCCGTTGCAGTCCCAGATCACCACGGCGGTGCCGTTGGTGGTGCCCTGACCCGAGGCGTCCAGGCACTTGGTGCCGTACACCATGAGCTGCCGGCTCGCGGTGTGGGTCCACCGCTGGTTGGCGGCGCCGCTGATGCAGTCCCAGAGCTGGGCCTGCGTCCCGTTGGTGGTGCTGGAGTTGCCGATCTCGGCGCAGCGACCCGACTGGACGCCGACGAGCTGCACGTTCTGCGGGTTGGTGCTGCCGCCGCTCTGCACGCCGGCAGCGTTGATCACCGTCTGCGCGCCGGACGGCCAACTGCCGTTCGAGACCGTGACGTTGCCGTTGACGACGTTGCCGCGGTCGCCGTTGGTCACGTTCGTGCTGCCGTTGGTCGACCAGTTGTTGGTGACCGTGAAGTTGCCCATGTTCTCGGCGTAGTAGTAGTTGGCGGTGGCCCAGGTGCCGGTGGAGGAGAACACGTTGTTGCGGGCGGTGTAGTAGCGCGAGCCCTCGTCGAAGTAGAGCCCGAACCAGCCGTTGGTCCGCAGGCAGTAGTTCTCGTTGATGGTCCCGCCCTGGTTCGCCGACAGCGTGTAGATGCAGCCGCCGTCGGTCATCTGCTGCATCACGTCGTGGATGTAGTTGCCGATGACCTGGTTGTTGGCGGCGGTGGTCGCCGTGGAGTAGCGGGGCTGGTAGTTGTAGAGACCCCGGTTGGCGTAGTGGTTGCTGCCGCCGGCGTCGTTGGCGCCCCAGCCGTACCCGACCGAGAGGCCGGTGTACGGCATGTTGTAGACCTCGTTGTGCGAGACCAGCGCGGTGTTCACGTAGGTGGTCAGGATCGAGACCACGCCGCGGTACTCCAGGCCGAGGTCGTGCACCCGGTTGTTGCTGATGGTGATGTTCCGGTTGACCATCCGCTGGTCGCTGGGGTGGTGGGCGTCGGCGCGCACGCCGCCGACCACGATGCCGCCGGCCGAGTTACGGGCGATCTCGGAACGGGTGACAGTGATGTTGCTGGCGCCCAGGCCGACGCCGCTGGCGTGGGCGTTGGCGTCGTTGCCGATACCGATGGCCGTCTGCCCCAGGTTGACGAACTGGGAGTCGCTGAAGGCGATGGTGTTGGCCGCCGAGACCTGCACGGCGGCCGGCATCTGGGCCCAGCTCGGGCGGGTGGCCTCGAACAGCGGGCAACCCTCCTGGCAGGAGGTCAACGCGTCGGACGGGCGGGCCCAGGTGCCGACGATGTGCGCGCCGGTCTGCTGGTCGGCGAAACCGTTGCTGCTGCTCGGGCCGAGCCAGCTGGTGCCGGTGAAGGTGATACCGCTGAACGAGATGTGGTGCGCGGGCGCGTCGTAGGTGCCGCCGACGTTGACCAGGGACTGCAGCTGCGGCAGCTCCACGCTGACGGAGCTCATGCTCTGCCCGGCCAGCGGGATGTAGTTGAGCTGGCCGCTGCCGGGGTTGAGATACCACTCGCCCGGTGAGTCGAGGAACTCGTACGCGTTGGCCAGGTAGAACGGGCCGGCCCGGTGGGGGCGGGACAGGGTGTCGAAGCCGAACGTGTTGTTGTTCCAGGCCGGCTGCTGCATGGTCAGGAAGTTGCCGCTGATGCTCTGCACCGGCGAGTACCGGTCGGTGAACGAGCCGACGCTCTCCACCTCGACCCGGTTCTGGTTGCCGAGGTTGTTGAGGTAGTTCAGCGCACTGTTGCTGAACCGCATGCCCGACGTGGTGAAGGTGAAGTCGGCGCGGTTCACGGCCGTCCGCGCCCGGGTGGCGACGGCGCCGTTGACGTAGAGCTGGCGGCTGTCGAGCCCGGCGGGGACGCTGGCCCGCCAGATGTTCTTTCCGGAGTCGACGAGCGACCACCCGGTGACCGCCCGCGCGCCGCTGATCGTCGGGCGGGCCGAGGCCGCCGCCCGCCAGATCACCTGGTAGCCGTTGGTGCCGGAGTCGGCGGCGGTCAGCCGCATCGGCGAGGTCAGCCGGTACACGCCGTCGGCCAGTTCCACGACGATGTCGCCGGACATCGAGCTGTTGAGCGTCCGTACCGCTGCCTGCGCGCCGGCCAGCGAGCACGGCTGGCTGGCGGAGCAGGTGCTGCCGCTGCCGGACGGGGACGCGTAGAGGGTGGTGGTCGCCGCGGAGGCCGGTGTGGCCGAGGCGGTCACGGCGACCAGAGCGGTCAGTGCCGCCGTGGCGGCGCCGGCGAAGAGCCTGCGCGCCACGGAGATGGATGAGAGGGACACGGGACGGTCTCCTGTGGTGGTGGGGGTGGGGGACGCCTCGACGAGGCGGGTTCGGAGGGTGGCGGGTGGTGGTTAGCGCTAACAACGTGGGCGTGCCGACGCCAGGTCAGGCGACGACCTTCCGTAGGTGGTGCAGGCCGTCGACGGCGAGGCGGTCCTGGGAGGGGGCCAGGGGCCGCCAGATCGACGCCGCGGTGGCGATTGTCGCGTTGTCTGCCGTGAACGACTCGATGCAGACCGCGCCCCGGTAACCGGTGCCCCGCAGGACGGAGAAGAAGCGGGGCCAGTCAAAGTGATCCGCGCCGGGCGCGCCCCGGTCGGTGCCGCTGACCTGGACGTGCTTGATGTGCGGACCGGCCAGCGCGAGGGCGGCGTAGGGGTCGGCCTCCTCGATGTTCATGTGATACGTGTCGATCATGATGCCGACGCTCGGGGGCAGGCCGTCGATCAGCTCGATCGTCTGCTCGACGGTGTTGACCACGCTCGTCTCGTAGCGGTTCAGCGCCTCGACGCCGATGCTCACGCCGCACTCGCCGGCCCGGTCGGCCACCGGCGCGAGAGCCCGCCGGAAGTCGGCGTAGCAGTCCGCCCGGGCCGCCGCCGACATCCGCCAGGTGCGGCCGACCGCCGCGTACACCGGGCCGCCGACGCAGGGCGCGCCGACCGCCGCCGCGCTCGCCACACACCCCATGAGGTACGCGACGGTCGACTCGACGACGGCCGGCGTGGCATCCACCAGGTCCCGCCCGGGCGGGGTCACCGCGCAGACCCCGGCCGCGACGAGGCCGTGCGCGGCCAGCAGGTCCCGCGTGCGGACCGGTTCCCAGTCGCCGGGCTGCTCGATCGGCAGCTCGACCGCGTCGAACCCGAAGGAGGCGATCCGCGGGATCAGCCGGGCGAGGGCCTCGTCGTCGACCGGCGAGGCCCACACCCAGGGGTTGACGCCGATGGCGTACACCGCGAACCTACTTCCAGCGCTGGGGGTAGCCGGGCAGGTCGCGGCAGCCGCACATCGCGTAGTGCAGCGGCGGCATGCTCGCGTCGAGGTACCGGTCCAGGTTGTCCTGGGTGATCGTGGGCTGCGGCAGCTTCCACGGGTTGGACACCTGGGTGCCGTCGAGAATGCTCAGCGCGGCGATGATCGGCGTCCGCCACTGGTACGTCGGGTAGGTCGGCGCGATGGCGGTGAGCTTCTTGTCCTTCCACAGCTTCAGGAAGTCGAGCTGGTCCTCGCCGTTCATCGGCGGTACGGGTTTGCCAGCGTCCTGGAACGCCTCGACCGCCGCTACGGCTACCGCTCCGGCGTCCATCCAGACCCCGTCGATCGTGCCGTACCGCTGGATGTAGTCGTTCACGATCTTCTTGGTCTTGGCCGGGTCGCCGTCGGTGAACTCGACCCCGACGACGTCGACCTTCGCCTTGTCCAGGGCGATCTTCGCGGCCGACCAACGGGTCTCCAGCACGTCGACGCCGGGCAGGATGCGCAGGGCCAGCAGCTTCCCGCCGGGCTTCATCTTCTGGCTGACGAACTCCGCGCCCACGTGGCCGAAGCCGTAGCCGCCCACCGGGTTGATGAAGGTCACCGGGCAGGTGGTGTTGACCCCCCGGTCGAAGACGACCACCGGAAGGCCCGCCTTACAGGCGGCCTCGACGGCCGGGGTGAGCGTGGCGGTGGTGTTCGGCGAGACGATGAGGGCGTCGCACTTCTTGCCGAGCAGATCGTTGATGTCGGCGATCTGCTTCTGGTCCTTGCCCTCGGCGTCGACGTGCACGAACTCGCTGATCCGGCTCCGCTGCGCCTCGACCTCGGCCTGCATGGTCTTGAACCCGACCTGCCGCCAGGGGTTGTTCAGCGCCGCGTTGGAGAAGCAGATCTTGTGCTTGCCGGGCTTCTTGAACTTCGCGGTGTCCACCATCTTCGGGTTGAGCACCTGCTCCCACGGCTTGTCGGCCGGGCCCGTCGGGGCGGCGTCGAGCAGGGCCAACTCGTTGTCGTAGTCGGCCTGCACGAAGAACTTGGACTGCTCCCCGGTCCCCGACCCGGCCGCCGCGGAGGCGGTGCCCGAGGGTGACGCCGTCGGCTCGTCGGTGGCGCATCCCGCGAGCACCAGGACACTCGCCGCGGCCAGGGCGGTCATGGTTCGTCTCATCGAATCACCTTTATCTGGAGGAGGAGGAACGCAGGGACGAGACCGCCACGGCGAGCAGGATGATCACGCCCTGGACGGTCGATCTGAGGGCACCGGAGACGCCGGTGAAGTTCATCAGCGCGAAGAGCGTCTCGAGGGTCAGGGCACCGAGCATCGCCCCGACGACCGAGCCGCGGCCGCCGCCGAGGGCGACCCCACCCAGCACGACCGCGGTGATCGCGCCGAACTCCAGCCCGACGCCGGCCTGGAACGACACACCGCTGTACCCGCCCAGGAGGATCGCCGCGACCGCCGCCGCGAGGCCGCTGAGCATGAACGCGATCGTCTTGGTACGCGCGACCCGTACGCCGCTCAGCTCGGCGGTGCGCGGATTGTCGCCGACGGCGACAAGCGTACGACCGAAGTCGGAGCGCGTCAGCACGACGGCGATCGCGGCGACGACCACCAGGACGAGCAGCGCGTACGGGATCCGGCCCAGCAGCGGCACGTCCTCGATGGACCGTCGGCCGAAGCGGCGGAACTCCTCGGAGAGCCCGCCCTTCGGAGCGCCGTCGGACCACAGGTACACGGCGCCGACGAGGATCAGGAACATGCCGAGGGTGGTGATGAAGGACGGCACCCGCAGCACCGTCGTGACCAGACCGTTGACCAGCCCGACGAGCGCGCCGCCGGCGAGCAGCAGCAGGACCACCGGCCAGGTGCGCGACGGATCGCTGTCGATGAGCCGGGCGGCGACGACGACCTGCGCCGTGACCAGGGAGCCGACCGAGAGGTCGAACTCTCCGCAGACGATCACGAAGTACTGACCGGCGGCGAGCAGGATGATAGGTGCGGAGCGCCCGAGGAACGACATCAGCGACGACGGCGCGAGGAAGTCGGGCTGGACGAACGCGACGAGGATCAGCAGAACCGCCAGGAGCGCGACGATCGGCGCGATCCCGTCGGTGCGGATCCGCAGCGGCAGCGGACGACGTTCGGCGACCCGCATGGTCAGGACCCCGCCTTTCGCATGGCCCGTCGGGCGTAGACGGCGACCGCGGCGATGATGATCACGCCGCGGATCACCTGCTTGAAGAACGCGTCGACCTCGAGTTGGTTGAACACCGCGTCGATGCTGGCGAGCAGCAGCACGCCGCCGACCGTGCCGAGGACGCCCCCGCGCCCGCCCGCGAGGGCGGTGCCGCCGAGGACCACCGCGGCGATCGACTCCAGGTCGTACAGCCCCTCGGTGCCCACCCGTGGGGCGCCGGAGCCGAGTCGGCTGGCCAGGTAGACGCCGGCCAGGCCGGCGCAGAGGGAGCACAGCACGTGGGCGGTGATGAGGACCCGGTCGTTGCGGACGCCGGAGAGCCGGGCGACCTCCGGATCGCCGCCGACGGCGATGAGGTGATGGCCGAAGCGGGTACGCGCCAGCGCGAACCAGGCCACCGCGGTCACGGCGAGCAGCAGCAGGAAGGACACCGGGACCGGCCCGATCCGCTGGTACCCCAGAGTCCGCACGAGAGCCGGGGCGCTCTCGCCGGCCGGGCCGTCATAGCCGTTGTCGAGATAGCCCTTGAGCAGCAACCCGACGCCGAGGGTCGCGATGAACGCGTTGATCCGCAGCTTGGTGACGAGCACACCGTTGAGCAGCCCGACGGCGGCGCTGACCGCGAGCGCCAGCCCGATCGCCGGAAGCAACGCGCCGTCGCTGCCGTTCATCGCCTCGGCCGCCACGAGGGTGCTCAGGCTGATCACGAACGCCACCGAGAGGTCGAGCGAACCGCCGAGGATGACAAGGGTCTGCCCGACGGCGACGAGCCCGAGGCCGGCCGCGACGTGCAGCAGACTCACCGTCGTCGACTGGTTGAAGAGCTGGCCGCCGTCGAGCATGACGACCAGCCAGCCGATGACCAGGGTGAGGGCCAGGGCCACGAACACGCCCGGCACGGCACGTCGAGCCGGACGAAGCGACAGGGCGGTCACAGAGCGATCTCCATTCGCGACTGCGGGGCTCGCAAAGCCGGCTCACTCCTCGCGCTCATCGGGCCGTCTCCATTCGCGACTGCGGGGCTCGCACACCCGGCTCACTCCTCGCGCTCACGCGGCGGCCTCCCGGACGGCGCCGACCGCGAGGGCGACGACGTCCTCCTCGGTCGCGCCGGCGGGCAGCTCGCCCGCGATCCGGCCGTCCCGCAGGACGACGATCCGGTCGCTCATGCCGAGCAGCTCCGGTAACTCCGACGAGATCATCAGGACGGCCGCGCCGTCAGTCGCGAGGCGGCGGACGAGATCGTGGATGGCCGACTTCGCGCCCACGTCGATGCCCCGGGTCGGCTCGTCGAAGAGCAGGATCCGTGGTGTCAACGCGAGCCATCGGGCCAGGACGACCTTCTGCTGGTTGCCGCCGGAGAGGAAGCGGATCTCCTGGTCGTCACCGGCGGCACGGACCTCCACGGCGTCGAGCAGCTCACGCACGCGTGCGGTCCGGGCGGCGCGACCGGACCTCGCGGCGAACACGGCCCGGCTGGCGAGCAGCGCGTTGTCCAGCACCGACTGCCGGGCCACGATGCCCTCACCCTTGCGGTCCTCGGTGACGTACGCGATGCCCGCCCGCATCGCGGCACGCGGCGAGCGCAGCCGCACCGGCTCGCCGTCCAGCTCGACGTCGCCGGTCGTGAACGGGGCCACCCCGAAGAGCGCACGGGCCAGCGCCGATCGTCCGGAACCCTGCAGACCGCCGACGCCGAGCACCTCGCCGGCGCGCAACTCGAGGTCCACCCCCCGCAGCTTCCGGTTGCCCCCGCCGCGGACGGTGAGTCGCACCGGCCCGCGGTCGCCGGGGTCGGCCCGCGGCGGGTAGTAGCTGGACAGCTCGCGGCCGACCATGTGTCGCACCAGCTCGTCCGTGTTGGTCCGCTCGGTGTCCACGGTGGTCACCCGGCGGCCGTCCTTGAGGACCGTGATCCGGCTGGACAGGTCGAAGACCTCGGTGAGCCGGTGCGAGACGTACAGCAGGCCGATGCCGCGTTCCTGGAGCCGGCGGACCAGCCCGTAGAGCAGCTCGACCTCCTGGTCTGCCAACGCCGCGGTCGGCTCGTCCATGATGAGCAGCCGCGCGTCCAGGGCGAGCGCCTTGGCGATCTCGACGACCTGTTGCTGAGCGACGCCGAGGCGCCCCACCCGGGAGTCGGCTGGCAGCGCGGTCTCCCCGATCGAGGCGAGCAGGCGCCGGGTGCGGTCGAGCATCTCGCGGCGGTCGACCAGCCCGCGCCGGACCGGCTCGTGGCCCAGATAGACGTTCTCCGCGACGGTGCGCTCGGGCAGGAGGTTGAACTCCTGGTGGATGATGCCGACGCCGGCCCGCTGCGCGTCGCGGGGGCCGTGGAACGCGCGCGGTTGGCCGGCGAACTCGACGGTGCCCTCGTCCGGGGCGTACCCACCAGAAATGATCTTCATGAGCGTCGACTTTCCGGCGCCGTTCTCACCGACGACCGCATGCACCTCGCCCGGCGCCACGTCGAGGTCGACACCGTCGAGGACGCGCACGCCGAGGAAGGACTTGCCGATGCCCCGCAGGGCCAGCAGCGGTGCCGGTGGTGGGTCTGACATCCCGATAGCCCTTACAGATAGTAGTCATCGACGAGGTCGGCACAGCGGCCGGTAGGCCGTTCGATGCGCTGAGCGACGCACTTTCGCAGGCTGCTGCAGAACTTGCGTTTTTATGGTGCAAACATTTCCTTGACATCGAGGAAACATCACACGTATGAAGATAGATGTTTGGATGCGGGTCCGCAATCCTCGATCTGCGGCGACTGCCAGGCCCGGCACTCGATCGGCTCGACTGCCGGCTCAGGCGGCTCAGACCCGACCACTCCTACTCGGAGGTAACATCAGACGCTCGACGTTACATTGACACCTATCAGTGGATAGCCCATCCTGACCTCGCAGACCAGGGACGCACACACAGCCCACGTCACGCTGTGTGACGTCCTGCGGGGCTGACTGCCGTTTCGGCGGACGGCACGACGACCGCGACCAGCACATTCGTGGCCCACGCGCGCCCAGGCACAACCTGACGCGCGCCGGACCCGTGCGCGCAAACGGAGTTGCCCGCCCAGACCTAGGAGACGGCATGCGTCGCCCCACAATGATCATAGGAATGATCGTCGGCCTGTTACTGGCCCTCGGCCTGGCCCCGCCGGCGTCGGCCGCCCCGGCCTTCCGCGCCCTGTTGTTCACCAAGACCGTCGGCTACCGGCACGACTCGATCCCGGCCGGAATCTCCATGTTCCAGCAGCAGGCGGCCGCGAACAACTTCGAGCTGGTGGCGACCGAGGACGCGAGTGTCTTCACGCCCGCCAACCTCGCCACCTTCGACGTCATCATCATGTTCCAGACCTCCGGCATGGTCTGGACCTCGGCAGCCCAGCGCCAGGCCGTGGAGGGTTACCTGGCCAGCGGCAAGGGCATCGTGGGCATCCACAACGCCCTGGACATGGGCATCGAGGGTGAGTACCCCTGGTGGGACCAGACCCTCAACGGCGGCGCCCACATGCCCGAGCACTCCCCCGGCGTGCTGGCCGGCACCGCCATCGTCGCCGACAAGCAGCACCCGTCGACGACCGGTCTGCCGGACCGCTGGAACCGCAGCGAGGAGTGGTACAACTTCGACTCCAACCCGCGTGGCAACGTGCACGTCCTGGTGACCGCCGACGAGCGCACGTACAACCCGGGCTCCCGGGCCATGGGCCCGGACCACCCGATCTCGTGGTGTCGCAACGCCGGTGGCGGCCGGGTGTGGGCCACCGCGATGGGCCACGCGATCGAGTCGTACAGCGAGACGAACTTCCGCAACCACGTCCTCGGTGGCGTCAAGTGGGCCGCCGGCAACCAGCCCGGGGACTGCGGCGGCACCGTCTGGAGCAACTTCGAGAAGCGCACCCTGGACGACAACACCGCCGACCCGATGGCGCTGGCGGTGCTGCCCGACGGCCGCGTGCTCTACGTCCAGCGCGGCGGACAGGTCAAGCTCTTCAAGCCGAGCACGAACAGCACCGTCACCGCCGCCACGCTGAGCGTCTACACCGGCGGTGAGGACGGCCTCACCGGCGTCGCGCTGGATCCGGCATTCGCCAGCAACGGGTACGTGTACGTCTACCATTCGCCGGCGAGCAGCACGACCGACGTCAACCGGGTCTCCCGCTACACGCTCACCGGTGACACCCTGAACCTGGCCAGCGAGGCCCGGATCATCGACATCCCGGCGACCCGCGACCGGACCTTCGCCGAGCCCGGCCACACCGGCGGCTACATCGAGTTCGGCCCGGACGGCAACCTCTACATCGGCACCGGCGACGACACCCCGCCCAACCTCGACCCCAACTGGCAGGGCTACGCCCCGCTGGACTGGCGGTCGGGCAAGGCCAACCTGGACGCCGCCCGATCCGCCGGCAACACCAACGACCTGCGCGGCAAGCTGCTGCGCATCCGGCCGTCGGCCAGCGGTGGCTACACCATCCCGACGGGCAACCTCTACCCCCAGGGCACGGCGCAGACCCGACCCGAGGTCTACGCCATGGGCTTCCGCAACCCGTTCCGCTTCTCGATCGACCCGTCCACCGGCTGGGTCTACCTGGCCGACTACGGCCCCGACCGCAACCCTCCGACGACCAACCGGGGCCCCGAGGGGCTCGTCGAGCTCAACGTGATCAAGGCCGCCGGCAACTACGGCTGGCCCTTCTGCCACGGCGACAACCAGCCGTACGCGCCGTTCAACCCGGACACCGGCGTCGTCGGGTCGAAGTTCAACTGCAACGCCCCGGTCAACAACTCGCCCAACAACACCGGCCTGGTCAACCTCAAGCCGATCGTCGCGCCCAACATGTGGTACGGCTATCCCGCCTCGACGACCTTCCCGGAGCTGGGCTCCGGCGGGTCGGCGCCGATGGGTGGGCCGGTCTACCGCTACAACGCGGCGAACCCCTCGGCGACGAAGTTCCCGGCCTACTACGACGGCGTGCACTTCTTCTACGAGTGGTCGCGCAACTACATCAAGGAGACGCACTTCGACTCGTCGACGGCGGTCACCCGGACCAACTCGTTCATGCCCGGCGGCAACTTCAACAAGCCGATGGACATGGAGTTCGGCCCGGACGGCTCGCTGTACCTGCTGGAGTGGGGCTCCAACTTCGGCGGCGGCAACAACGACTCCGGGCTCTACCGCATCGACTACATCCAGGGTGGACGCTCACCGATCGCGAAGGCCGTCGGCACGCCCACCAGCGGTAGCGCCCCGCTGACCGTCCAGTTCAGCAGCGCCGGCACGGCGGACCCGGACGCCGGTAACACCCTCAGCTACCAGTGGACCTTCGGTGACGGCGGCACGTCCACGGCAGCCAACCCGGCACACACCTACACCACCAACGGCAACTACACCGCGCAGCTGAAGGTCACCGACAACACCGGCAAGACCGGCTTCGCCAATGTGCAGATCACCGTCGGCAACACCGCCCCGGTCGTCACCATCACGGTGCCGCCCAACGGCGGCATGCTGAACTTCGGCGACAAGGTCTCGTACACGGTCAGTGTCTCCGACCCCGGCGGCGCGGCCATCGACTGCACCAAGGTGTTCGTCAACCCGGCACTCGGTCACGACGACCACGCGCACGAGACCACCGAGTACCCGGGCTGTTCGGGCACCATCTCCACCGACCTGCTCGGTGGGCACCCCGAGGGCGCGAACCTGTACTACGTGCTCAACGCCCGCTACACCGACAACGGTGGCTCGGGTGGCGCGGCGCCGCTGACCGGCTACGCGCAGGCGATCCTGCAACCCAAGCACAAGCAGGCCGAGTACTTCAGCAGCCAGTCCGGCGTGCGGATCGTCGACCAGGCCGCCGCGGAGAGCGGCAAGCGCGTCGGTGACATCTCCAACAACGACTGGGTGGCGTTCAACCCGATGAGCCTGTCGGGCATCAGCACCGTCAGCTACCGGCTCTCGTCACCGAGCGGTGGGGGTTCCATCGAGCTGCGGGCCGACTCGCCGACCGGCACGCTGCTGGCCACCACGACGGTGCCCAGCACCGGCGGCTGGGACAACTACCAGTCCACGCCGGCGGTGAGCGTCGCGGCCCTGTCCGGGACGCACACGCTCTACATGGTGTTCAAGGGCAGCTCGTCCAACTGGTTCGACCTCGACGCGTTCACCTTCGGTGGCAACGGCGTGGGGGTCCCCGGCACCGACGGCGGAGGGATCGCCGGCCGCACCTGGACCCTCACGGCGCAGCACAGCGGCAAGCTGATGGACGTCAGTGGCAACTCCACCGCCGACGGCGCCCAGGTCGTGCAGTGGGCGGCCACCGGCGGTAACAACCAGAAGTGGCAGGCGGTGGACGCTGGTGGCGGCGCCGTCTACCTCAAGGCGGTGCACAGCGGCAAGTGCCTGGACGTCACCGGCGGGTCCACCGCACAGGGCGCCTTCCTGCAACACAGCACCTGCACCAACGCCAACCAGCAGAAGTTCACCGTGACGGCGACCGGCACCGCCGGGATCTACACGGTCAAGAGCGCGCTGAGCGGGCTCTGCCTGGACGTCAACGGCGCCTCGACGGCCGACGGGGCCCGGCTGCTGCAGTGGGGCTGCCACAGCGCCACCAACCAGCAGTGGCGGTTCAGCGCGGTCTAACGACCGGACGGTAGGTAGCTGCGACAGGGCGCCGGCCCCCCCAACCGCCGAAACGGGGGGCCGCGCCCCCCCCTGGAAAGTGGGGGGTGACCCCGCGGACACCCCCGCCGAGCCCCCCG
>NZ_JBEXIA010000031.1:0-81949 GCF_040608335.1 Micromonospora sp. NPDC005194
CCGGCGGCCCGCGCCGCGACGCTCGCCGCGCGGACCGGTCGTCCGGCGGCGGCCGCGCTCGGCGCGCTTCTCACCCGCCTGGTCGACCTGGTCGGGGAGGCCCGCCGCGACGGGCGGTGGGCCGCCGACCAGGCCTGGCGGTTCGCCGCCGCCGGCGTCCTCGCCGAGGCCGAGGCGCTGCTCGCCGCCGTCGAGCTGATCGACCCCGAGTGCCGTGCCGTCGCCGGCCTGCCCGGGCGGGCCGCCGCCCGGGACGAGGCGGCGCTGGGTTACGCGCTGGGCTGGCGCGGCGCCGACCTCGCCGCCCGGGTCCAGGTGCTCGCCGCCGACCTGCGCGTCGACCGCCCGGCCGACACGGCACCCGGTCACCGGGACCTGGTCGGCGCGTTCGCGGGCGAGCTGGCGCCGGCCCGTGCCGCGCTGCGCCACTGGCTGACATCGCCACCCGCCGAGCGGGCGGCGACGGACGCGGTCGCAGGACCATCGACACCGGACGTACCCGACGGCGACGGCGTGCCCGGCAGATCCGCGACGGCGGACCGGCTCAGCGCCGGGATGCGGTGATGGCGAGTCAGGGCGCGTCACCGGACCGGCGGTTGCGGGTGGCGGGACAGGAAGCATCGCCGGAGCGGCGGCTGCGGGTGGCGGTCGACGTCGCCGGCGCGGATCTCGGGCCGGAGCCCGTCGTCGCCGGCGCGCTGGCCGCGGCCGCCACGGTGGACATCGCGCTGGTCGGCCCGCAGGCGCTCATCCGACCGCTGCTGCCCGGCGGTGTCGCGCCGGCGGGCGTACGAGTGGTGCACGCCCCGGACGTGGTCGGCATGGGTGAGGATCCGGTGGCCGCGACATACGCCAAGCGGCGCTCCTCGCTCCTGGTCGCCGCCGGGGAGGTGGCGGCGGGTCGGGCGGATGCCATGGTGACGCCGGGCAACACCGGCGCGGCGGTGCTCGCGGCCGCCGTCCGGCTGGGTCGGGTGCCGGGGGTGAGCAACCCGGCTTTGGCGACGGTGCTGCCGGTGCCGGGCGCCGGTCCGACCGTGCTGCTGGACATCGGCGCGACGGCGGCGGCCGTACCGGAGTGGCTGGTCGAGTTCGCGGTGCTGGGCGCGGAGTACGCGCGCGGGAGGCTGGGGCTGGCGCGGCCGCGGATCGGCCTGCTGTCCAACGGACACGAGGCGGTCAAGGGCGGGCCGGTCCGCCGCGACGCGCACCTCCTGCTGGCCACGATGCCCGGTTACAGCGGTCAGATCGAGGCGTACGACGTGCTCGGAGGTCGGGTCGACGTGGCGGTGACCGACGGGTTCACCGGCGACGTGGCGTTGAAGATGTACGAGCGGACGTTGGACGCCACAGTCGGCCTGGCGCTGGACGCGGTGCGGGCGTTCTCACCCATCGGGGCGCTGGCGCGTGAGCGGCGGCGGCGGGTGACCCGGGCGGTGCGCGACGGGCTCGCGGCCGAGCCGGGGGGAGCGCTGCTCGGCGTACGCGGTGTGTGCGTGATCTGCCACGGAACGGCCACCGCGGTCGACGTCGAGGCGAGCGTGCGTATCGCCGGGGAGTGCGTCCGCTCGGGTGTGGTCGAGCGGATCGCCGCCGCCTTCGCGGCCTCGTCGCGCCAGCGACTACGTAGCCGGCGCAGCCCTGTCGACGGATGAGTTATCCGTTCTCGTATCTGGCTTTACACAGACAAGCGTTGATATGGTTCCGGGATTCCTGGCATGAGGGTGGTGCGATGTCACAACAGTTGATCCAGGTCAGCGATCTGCGCCGGTCGTTCGGCGCGACGACGGCGGTCGACGGGGTGAGCTTCGAGGTGGCCGCGGGCGAGGTGGTCGGCCTGCTCGGGCCCAACGGCGCGGGAAAGACCACCACGATCCACTGTCTCACCACGCTGCTGAAGCCGGACTCCGGCACCGCCCGCGTCGCCGGCTTCGACGTCGTCGCCCAGGGCGCCGAGGTGCGCCGCAGCATCGCGGTCACCGGCCAGTTCGCGGCCCTCGACGAGCTGCTGACCGGCCGGGAGAACCTGGTGCTGTTCGGCCGGCTGCTCGGGCTGGGCCGGCAGGCGGCTGCCGCCCGCGCGGACGAGCTGGTCGACCACTTCGACCTGGACGAGGTGGCGGGCAAGGCGGTGCGCACCTACTCGGGTGGCCTGCGCCGCCGCCTCGACCTGGCCGCGAGCCTGGTGGTCGACCGACCCGTGCTGATCCTCGACGAGCCGACCACCGGCCTCGACCCGCGCAGCCGGCGGGCCCTGTGGGAGGTCGTCCGGGAGCTGCGCGACGGCGGCACGGCCGTGCTGCTCACCACGCAGTACCTGGAGGAGGCCGACCAGTTGGCCGGGCGGGTCCTGCTCATCGACCACGGCCGGGTCGCTGCCGAGGGCACCCCCGACGAGCTCAAGCGTCAGCTCGGCGGCGCGGTCTGCGAGGTGCGGATCGAGGACCCGCGGGCCCGGGCGGTCGCGGCCGGGCAGCTACGGGCGGCGTTCGAGGGGCTGACCGAGGACGAGGACGTGCTGCGGCTGGCCGCCGGCTCCGGCACGCTGACCGAGGTGGTGCGGCGGCTGGAGTCGGCGGGTGTGGAGGCCGACGACGTCACCGTGCGGCGGCCCACCCTGGACGAGGTGTTCCTCTCCCTGACCGGGCCCGTCGACGCCGAGAAGGCGGTCGGTGCGGACGCGGCGGGAGCCGGCCGGTGAGCACCACGACGGCGGTGGCGGCCAGCGGGCCGCGGCAGTTCGCCGTCCTGGCCGCCCGCAACCTGCGGCAGGCTCGCGCGGGCCGGTCGGTCGGCCTGACCGTCGTGTTTCCGCTGACGTTCTTCGCCGGTTTCATGGTGGTCTTCCAGCGGCTGATGTCCGACTACGGGATCGCCTACGAGCAGTTCCTTCCGCCCGCGATCGTCGTGCAGACCACCGCCCTGGTCGCCATGTCGGCCTGCTACCTGATCGCCGGCGACGCGCGCAGCGGGCTGATCGCCCGGTACCGGACGCTGCCGATGAGCGCGGTCGTGGTGCCGCTGGCCCGGCTCGTGGTGGACGCGGCCCGCGCCGCCGTCGCGGTGGCGGTGATCCTCGTCGCCGCGGTGCTCGTCGGTTTCCGGTTCACCGCCGGGGCGGCCCGCGCCGCGGGCTTCGTCGCGCTGGCGGTCGGCTTCGCGGTGGTGCTCGCGGCGGGCTGCGCGGCCCTGGGGCTGGGGGCCCGCGACCCCGAGCAGGTGTACTCGGCGCTGACCCTGCCGTACCTGGTGCTCACCACGGTCTCCACCGCCTTCGTCCCGGTCGACGCGTTTCCGGGTTGGCTGCAACCGGTGGTCGAGGTGTCACCGTTCTCCGCCCAGGTCGACGCGTTGCGCGCGCTGTCCACCGAGGGCGCCGACGAGCAGGTGTGGCCGGCGCTCGTCTGGCTGCTGGTCCTGGGGCTGCTGTTCGGCGCGGCCGCGGCACGTTCGTTTCGGAGGAGCCGATGAGTACCGTCACGCAGGCCTCGCTGTTCGCCGGGCGTAACCTTCGCCGGTTCTTCCGGGCGCCGCCCGCGCTGGTCTACGCGTTCGCGTTCCCGGTGCTGCTCCTGCTCACCCAGTACGCGGTCTTCGGCCGGATCGTCGGTGACGGCGACCGGCAGCACTACCTGGAGCGGTTGGCCCCGCTGGTGGTGCTGTCCACCGCCGCGTTCGGGTCGCCGTCGAGCGCCGTCGGTTTCCTGCGCGACCTGCGCGGCGGGCTGGCCGACCGGCTGCGCACCATGCCGGTGGCGCCGGGGGCGCTGCTGGCCGGTCGGGTCGTCGGTGACGTGCTGCGCATCGTCGGAATCGGAGCGCTCACCACGGGCGTGGCGATGCTGCTGGGCTTCCGGTTCCGGGAGGGGCCGCTGGCCGTCGTCGGCTTCTTCGCGGTGATCGCGCTGTTCGGCCTGCTGTGGGCGGCGATCGCGTTGTGGCGGGGCTCCGGTCCCGGTGACGAGGAGTCGCTGCCGCCGTCGCTGACCGGCCCGGCGACCCTTCTGTTCATCTTCTCCTCGGGGTTCGTGCCGGTGTCGGCGTTCCCCTCGGTGGTGCAGCCGGTGGTGCGGGCCAACCCGTTCTCGGTCGCCACCGAGGCGCTGGTCGGCCTGTCCAGTGGCGGGCCGGTGCTGTGGCCGGTGCTGCAGACCCTCGCGTGGGTGCTCGGGTTGGGCACGGTCTGCCTGCTGGTGGCGGTGCGCCGGTTCGGCCGCCGCGCCGACGGCTGAGCCCTCGTCAGACGGGGCTGGCCATCCGGTAGAGCATCTGCTGCCCGCCGGTGGCCAGCAACAGCCCGCTGTCGGACCAGACGCGGGCGCGGGCGCCGAGCACTCCACCGGTGGCGGCGGCGGCCTCGCCCTCCACCAGCAGCCAGCCCGTGCCGTCGTCGCCGCCCTGGAAGCCCACGTACAGGTCCATGCTCGGGGCCATGAACGTGGTCCGCTCGAACGCCTGCACCACCGCCGGGAACTGCACCACGTCGACGGCGAAGACCAGTCGGGCCGCCGCCAGCCAGGGGTCCGCGTCGGCCGGCAGCTCCTCCTGCAGCCGTAGCCAGCCCCGGATGGTGGGCACGCCGTCGCGTTGCGGCTGCCAGCCGCCGGCCGGCCAGCCGGCCAGGCGTACCTCGTAGCACCGCTCCCAGATCGGCAGCACCGGCAGGCCGTCGCGGCGCATCAGCTCGACCAGGGTGGGCAGCTCGTCGGGTTTGGGCAGGTCCGGTGGCGGCATCCAGCGCCGTTCGGGGCCGAGCAGGCCGGCGGCGATGGTCCAGACGTACGCGGCGAGCAGGATCCGGCCGCGCTGGCGCAGGGTGACGTGCAGGGCGGCGGCGCGTCGGGTGCCGTGCACGCGGGTGACCTCGACGTCGACCTCGCCGTAGCGCGGCGGCGCGAGGAACTGGCAGCTCAGGCTCACCGGCAGCATGGCGCCGGCCTCCTCGCCCGCCGCGCGCAGCGCGATCGCGGCCAGGTAACCGCCGTTGGGCCCCCAGACCGACCAGTCCTCCGACAGGTGGGCCTGGTAGTGGCCGGGCGCGGTCTGCCGTACCGCGGCGTCGTCCGCGAGACTGGCCATCGAGGACCCCTTCCGGCGTCGGGACGCGTGGAAACAAGATACTGCAGATCAAAACCAGATACGAGTACGATGCGGCGCATGGATCTGCGTGACAGCGCCGAGGAGGCCGAGTTCCGGGCGGGCCTGCGTGCCTGGTTGGCGGGCGCGGTGCCGGTGACCGCCGGCCCGGACGGGGCGCCGCCGCAGGGCCGGTGGGGCGACATCGAGGCGGTGCGGTCGTTCACCCGCGCGCTGCACGCCGCCGGGTACGCGGGCCTGACCTGGCCGGCCGAGCACGGCGGGCGCGGGTTGTCCCCGGCCTACCAGGCGATCTACCTGGAGGAGACAGCCCGGGCCGAGGCCGCCGAGCACATCGGAGTCATCGGCCTGGGCATGGTCGGGCCGACCATCATCGCCTGCGGGTCGCCCGAGCAGCGCGCCTGGTACCTGCCGCGCATCCTCACCGGGGACATCATCTTCTGTCAGGGCTTCTCCGAGCCGGAGGCCGGCAGCGACCTGTCCGCCGTGCGGACGCTCGCGCGCCGCGACGGCGACGAGCTGGTGGTGACCGGGCGCAAGGTGTGGTCGTCGTACGCGCACCTCGCCGACCACTGCCTGCTGCTGGCGCGCACCGACCCCGAGCAGCGCCGCCACCGCGGGCTGACCTGCCTGCTGGTGGACCTGCGCTCGGCCGGCGTCACGGTGCGCCCGATCCGCCAGATGACCGGCGAGGCCGAGTTCGCCGAGATCGAGTTCGACGAGGTGCGGGTGCCGCTCGACGCGGTGGTCGGTGCGGTCGACGACGGGTGGCGGGTCGCGATGACCACCCTCGCCCACGAGCGGGGCACCTTCGGGTTCACCCTGACCGCTCGGCTGGACGTGGCGTTCCGCCGGCTGGTCGCGACCGCGAAGGCCCGCGGCCGCGACACCGACCCGGTCGTACGCGACCAGCTCGCCGCCCGCTACGTCGAGTTGGAGGGTCTGCGTTGGACCAACCGGCGGGGGTTGGCCGCGCTGGCGCGTACCGGGGTGCCCGGCCCGGAGACGTCGGTGATCAAGCTGCGCTGGTCGCAGGCGCACCAACGGCTCACCACCCTCGCCGTGCAGCTGCTCGGCGACGACGCCGAACCGGACGGCTGGGACCACTACTGGCGGCACCAGATGTTGCGCAGCCGCGCCAACACCATCGAGGGCGGCACCTCCGAGGTGCTGCGCAACCTGGTCGCCGAGCGCGTACTGGGCCTGCCCCGGTCGTACTGACCGCCGACTCGCCCACGACGAGGGGAGACCTCATGGACTTCGCACTGACCGGTGAGCAGGAGGCGCTGCGGGACACCGCGGCGAAGTACCTCGCCGATGACCGGGCCGCCGACGACGGCCAGGCGTGGGCCGAGGTCACCGACCTGGGCTGGCTCGACGCGGAGCTGGGCACCGTCGAGTTGGCGCTGCTCGCCGAACGGATGGGCTGGGCGCGCAGCCCGGCACCCTGGTGGGCCACCGTGGGCCTGGCCGGCCCGGCGCTGCGGGCGGCGGGCCGGCCGATCGCCGCTGCAGCGACGCTGGCCTGGGCGTGGGCGAACGGCCCCGGCACCCTCGCCGAGGCGGTTGCCGCCGCCCGCCGACCAACAGGCGCACGCTCGTCGACGGACGCCCCGGGTGTCGGCTGCGCCGTCGCGGCCGACGGCACGCTGACCGGCCGCGCGGTCCGCGTGCCACACGCGCTCGACGCGGTGGACCTGGTGGTGGCCGCGACCGGGGCGTACGGCGTGGAGCTGCGCCTGGTCGACGCGTCGGCGGTGCGGGCGACGCCGGCCGGTGCGGGCGGGCAGGCGCTCGATGAGAGCCGCACCGTCTCGACGGTGGAGCTGACCTGCGTACCCTCGACGCTCCTCGTGGCCGCGGACGCCGCCGCCGACGTGCTCGCGCTGACCCGGCGGCGGGCCCTGGCGCTGCTCGCCGCCGAGGCCGTCGGCGTGGCGGCGAGGGCGCTGACCTGGGCCAGCGGGTACGCCGCCACTCGCACCCAGTTCGGAGCGCCGATCGGCGCCAACCAGGCGGTCGCGCACCCCCTCGCGGAGTGTTACGGCCAGGTCGAGACGGCCCGGTCGCTGGCCTACCGGGCCGCGTGGGCGGTCGACGCCGAGCCGGGCCGGGTCGCCGACCAGGCCGTGCTCACGGCCAGCGTGGCCGCCCGGGAGGCCGCGATGACCGCCTGCGAGGTGGCCATCCAGACCTACGGCGGCAGCGGCTTCACGTGGGAGCAGCCGCTGCACCACTGGTACCGCCGGGCGTGGTGGCTGGCGACCTTCGACGGCACGGTCGCCGACACCCGGGCCGAACTGGCCGGCCTGTTGCTGGACGACTGACCCGGCCGCAGGCGCGCGGGTCCGGCCCACGCCGCCCGCGCGTCGGGGATCAGCCGTCGGTGGTCAGGACGAGCCGGGTCGGTAGGAGCCGAAGCTCCACAGGTTGCCCTCGGCGTCGCGGACCGAATAGCCCTGGCCGCCGTAGTCCTCGTCGCGGAGCTTCTGCACGACCTCGGCGCCGGCGGCGACGACCCGTTCATAGTGCGCCGCCACGTCGTCGAGCACCACGTAGGTCGCGGCGGGCCCGGTGTCCAGAACGAGCCGGCCGTCACTGCCGTCCGTCTGCGAACCGAGCATGACCATGCCGTTGCCCCAGGTCAGTTGCGCGTGACTGATGGAGTCGTCCGGGCCGGGGACGACCAGCTCCGCGCGGAAACCGAGGACGTCGACCAGCCACCGGATGGCGGCCGGCGCGTCTCGGTAGCGCAGGGTGGGGATGACTTCCGGGCCTCTGCTCATACCCGAGAGTCTAATGAAGAATCGCGGATAGCACATGTGATGCGTCCTGGCATGTCGTGTGTTCGGCTACGCTGAGCCCATGCTTCGCTACGATTTCGTGGTCGTCGGCGCGGGCGCGGCCGGCGCGGTGCTCGCGGCCCGCCTGAGCGAGGACCCGGGCCGCTCGGTGTTGCTGCTGGAGGCCGGCCCCGACCTCGTCGGGGCCGCGGTGCCCGAGGCGTTGCGGACCGGCTCGGTGGAGGCCGAGGACGGCTTCGACTGGCCCCTGCGGGCGACCGTCGCCGCCGGGCGGGAGGCGCCGCTGCGGCGCGGCCGGGTGGTCGGCGGCTCCACGCAGATCAACGACCGGGGCGCGATGCGGGCCCCAGCCGCCGACTTCGTCTCCTGGGGCGCCCGCGGCCTGCCGGAGTGGGACTGGCCGGCGGTGCTGCCGGCGTTTCGCCGGTTGGAGGCCGACCAGCAGTTCGGCGACCGTGACCACCACGGCGCCGACGGGCCCGTACCGATCACCCGGTGGCCGCGCGGTGAGCTGACGCCGGCGATGGACGGCTTCCTGCAGGCCACGCTCGGCCTGGGCCACGACTACCAGGAGGACATGAACGCCCCCGACGCCGTGGGCATCGGGATGTACCCGCAGAACCGGCGCGACCGGCTGCGGATGTCCACCGCCCTCACCCACCTCGACCCGGCCCGGTCGCGGTCCAATCTGGTGATTCGCGGCGACGCCGAGGTCGAGCGGGTGCTGCTCGACGACGGGCGGGCGGTGGGTGTGCAGGTCGCGGGGGAGCGGATCGACGCCGGGGAGGTCATTCTCTGCGCCGGCTCGCCGTACACTCCGGCTCTGCTGCTGCGCTCGGGGATCGGCCCCGCCGACGAGCTGCGCGCCGCCGGCGTCACGCCGTTCGTCGACCTGCCCGGCGTGGGCGCGGACGTGATCGATCAGCCCGGCGCGATCATCCTGGTGGTCCCCGAGCCGGAGACGATCGGCGGCGACTGGCCGCGTACGCAGCTCATCGCGCGGCTCGCCGGCATCCCGGGCCACGCGGCCGACCAGGCGTTCTACCTGAGCCTGTTCACCGGCATGAGCACGTCGCGGGGCGCCGGCGCGGGTCTGGACCGGATCATCGGCGTCGACCAGGTCAACACCGTGATGATCGGCGACATGGCGATGGCCTCGCGCGGACGCATCTCGGTGCGCGACGCCGACGGGGCGAGCCCACCCGTGGTCGACCTCGGGTTCTACACCGCCGAGGGTGACCTGGCCCGGATGCGCGACGCGTACCGGCACGCGTGGGAGATCGCCAACCAGGCCGCCTTCACCAAGACCGTCGCCCGGTTCGCGCTCGTCGACGACGCGGTGGTGGGCGACGACGAGCAGCTCGACCATCTGCTGCGCGCCACCACGTACAGCCGGTTGAACCTGGTCGGCGGCGCGCGGATGGGCGCGGCGGACGACCCGGGCGCGGTCGTCGACGGGCGGTGCCGGGTACGCGGCGTGGCCAACCTGCGGGTCGTCGACGCCAGCATCGTTCCGGTGCCGCTGCGCGCTCCGGCCGCGTTGACCAGCATCATGATCGGCGAACGCGGGGCCGAGCTGATCGCGGGCTAGCGTCGCGGCAGCGCCGACAGCGCGACGGCGGGGTTGCCCACCACCGCCCGCGCCACGGAGACGTAGCCGTCGAGCAGGCGTACGGCGTCGGCCGGGGCCAGCCGTGGCGTGTGGAACAGCACCACCCGCAGGCCGTCGCCGCGCGGGGCGAGCGCCAGCTCGGTGCCGAAGCGGCTTCCGATCGCCTCGGGGACGAGCAACTCGAACTCGGTGTCACCGACGCGTACGCGGTGTGACAGCTCGGCCATCATCTGGAACACCACGTCGTCGACCCGGCCGCCCAGGTTGGCGCTGCCGGTGGCGACGGCCTGGTAGGGCTGCTCCTGGTTGGCGAACGCGGCGGCGGTGGTCGCGTGGGTCGCCTGGAGCAGGGCCGCGAAGGTGGCGAACGGCGGCAGCCGGGTGCGCAGCACCACCATGTTGGCGCAGAACCCGACGGTGCGTTGGCTCTCCGGCCGGGCACGGTTGGCGAACAGCGAGGCGACGGCGAGGTCACCCTGCCCGGTGACCCGGTGCAGGACGGCGTAGTAGACGGCCAGGGCCACGGTGAACAGCGTCGTGCGGTGTCGCCGGGCCAGGGCGCGCAGCCCGTCGGCGACGTCGGCGTCGAGGTCCCGGGCCAGCACGCCGGGGGTGGCGTCCGGGGGCGGCTCGCGATACGGCAGGCGCGGCAACCGCAGCCCGGTCAGCTGACCGCGCCAGAACTCGCGTTGCCGGTCCAGCTCCGTGCCGGCCAGCCGACCCTCCTGCCAGGCCACGAACTGCGGGTACTGCCAGCGCACCGGGGGCAGCGCGGCCTGGGCGTCAGCGTAGAGGGTGCGCAGCTCCTCGAAGAGCAGCCCGCACGACCACGCGTCGGTGACCAGATGGTGCATGGTGAAGCACACGGTCACCTCGCGGTCGCTGACCCGCCAGGCGGTGGCCCGGGTCGGCCACTGTGTGACGTCCACCCGGGTGGCCAGCTCGGTGGTGACGGCGTCGTCGGCGGCGGTGTGCGGATCCGGCTCGCCGCGCAGGTCGACCACCCTCAGCTCGACGGGTCGCGGATCGTGCACGAGCTGGGACAGCCGTGGTCCGCGACCCACGACCGTGGTCCGCAGCGCCTCGTGCCGCGCGGTCAACGCGGTGAGCGCCCGTTCCAGCGCGGTCAGGTCGACCGCGCCGCCGCTGAGGCGGCACAGCAGCGGGCAGTTCAACGCCCCGTGGTCCGCCCGGTAGTGCTCGATGATGCCGAGCAGCCGCTGTCCCACGGAGGCCGGTACGGGTCGGGGGGCCACACCACGACGGTACCGCCCGTCGTTGTATCTGTCATCAAGGGTCTGGCATCTTGTGTTCTATCTCGGTACCTTGGGCGCATGTCTGGTCTGTCGGTGACCACCCCCGTGCGTGCGCAGCTGACGTGGCACTACGAGTCCGAGATGCCCCGGGTCCTCTCCCTGTACGAACGGGCCAAGAGCGCACAGTGGAACGCCAGCACGGATGTCGACTGGTCGATCGAGGTGCCGTTCGGTGAGCCGCTGCCCGACGACTCCGCGTTCGCCATGGCGTCGTTCGAGGCGTCCCCGCTGGCGCGGCGCGGTCGTCCCATGTGGGACACGTTCCGCTGGGAGCTCCAGTCGTGGATGGTGAGCCAGTTCCTGCACGGTGAGCAGGGCGCGCTGGTGGTCGCCGCGCGCCTGGTCGAGGTGGTGCCCGACCTCGACAGCAAGTACTACGCCGCGAGTCAGGCCGCCGACGAGGCCCGGCACGTCGAGGCGTTCTCCCGCTACCTGCGCGAGAAGGTGCCGCATCCGTACCCGATCAACCCGGCGCTGTCCGAGCTGATCGAGGACCTGCTCTCCGACTCCCGGTGGGACATCACCGCGCTGGGCATGCAGATCGTGGTCGAGGCCCTGGCGATGGCCGCGTTCCGGCTCGCCAACAGCACCTTCCACGACCGCCTCATCTGCGACATCACCCGCCTCGTAGCCCGCGACGAGGCCCGGCACGTGTCGTTCGGGGTGCTGTCGCTGGAGGGCATCTACCGCGAGATGACCAGCGCCGAACTGGCCGACCGCGAGGAGATGGTGCTCGACTCGGCGAGTCTCATGCGCCGCCGGTTCCTGCTCGAGGACGTCTGGGACCGCATCGAGGTCGACCGCGGCGAGGGCGTCGACTTCGCCGCGCACAACGAGCTGATGATCAAGTATCGGCAGGCCATCTTCGCCCGCGTGGTCACCGCGCTGGCCAACATCGGCCTGCTGACTCCCCGGGTCCGCGACGGCCTGGAGCGGCTGGACCTCATCGGGTTCGCCGACCGCTCGATCCGCGTTCCCCGCGCCTGAGGAGTCGGGAGGAGACATGCCAGTGCCGACCACGCTGACCCTCGACGGCATGTGCGACGACGTCGCGTCGCTGCTCGACGAGCCGGTGTCACCCGACGAGGATCTGCTGGAGCGCGGCCTCGACTCGATCGGGCTGATGCGGCTCGCCGCCCGCTGGGCCGGCGCGGGTCTCACCTTCGCCCAACTCATCGAGCTGCGCACCGTCCGGCAGTGGCACGCGCTGGCCCACCCGGCGTCGCCCGCCGACGAGCCGGCCGCCGTCGCCGACGACGAGGTGACGGTCGACCCGGACGAGCCGTTCGCCCTGGCGACCATGCAGCACGCGTACTGGGTCGGGCGGGCCGGTGAGCAGGCCCTCGGCGGGGTGGGGGCGCACTTCTACAACGAGTTCGACGGCCGTCAGGTGGACCCGGACCGGCTGGACCGGGCCGTCCGAGCCCTGGTGCGCCGCCACGACATGCTGCGCGCCCGCTTCCTCGACGACGGCCGGCAGCAGATCACCCCGGACGGCGCGTGGCCCGGCCTGACCGTGCACGACCTGCGTGACCTGCCGGCGTACGAGCGGGACCGGCGGCTCGCCGATCTGCGCGCCGCCCTCTCGCACCGCACCCTGCGGGTGGACCGGGGCGAGGTGTTCGACGTCCAGCTCTGCCTGCTGCCCGACGGGGCGAGCCGGGTGCACGTGGAGATCGAGATGCTGGTCGCCGACGCGCACAGCTTCCGGGTGCTCCTCGGCGACCTCGCCCATCTCTACCGCCGGCCCGACGAACCGCTGCCGCCCATCGGCTACAGCTATCCCCAGTACCTGGCCACCCACGAGCGGCGTCGGGCCGACGCCCGCGAGGCCGCGGCCGGCTACTGGCGCCAACGGGTGCCCGACCTGCCCGGCGGGCCCGACCTGCCGGTGGCAGTGGCCCCGGAGCGGGTCAGCGGGCACCGGGTCATCCGCCACCACCACTGGCTCTCCGGCGCCGACCGGGACCGGCTCGCCGCCCGCGCGCGCGAGCACGGCGTCACCCTGTCGATGGTGTTCCTGACGGCCTTCGCCGAGGCCCTGGCCGCCTGGAGCAGCCGGCAACGCTTCCTGCTCAACCTGCCGCTGTACGACCGGACGCCGTACCACGCGGACGTGCCGTTGCTCAGTGGGGACTTCACCAACCTGCTGCTGCTGGAGGTCGACGCCACCGACGAGGTGCCGTTCGTCGACCGGGCCCGCCGCCTGGGCGACCAGTTCGCCCGGGACGTGGCGCACAGCGCGTACTCCGGAGTGGACGTGCTGCGCGACCTGGCCCGCGCCCGCTCCGACCGGGCCGTGCTCGCCCCGGTGGTGTTCACCAGCGCGCTCAGCCTCGGCGACCTCTTCGGCGCGGACGTGCGGGAGTGCTTCGGCGACCCGGTGTGGACGTCGTCGCAGACCCCGCAGGTGTGGCTGGACAACCAGGTCACCGAGCGTGAGGGGGGCCTGTACCTCAACTGGGACGTGGTGGCGGAGCTGTTCCCGCCGGGTGTGTCGGAGGCGATGTTCGCCGCGTACGTCCGGCTGCTGGCCGGCCTGATCGACGGCGACTGGGCCGCGTCGCCGGGCGACCTGCTGCCGCAGGAGCAGCGGGCGGTGCGTGAGCGGGTGAACGCGACGGCCGCGCCGATCACGCCTGGCCTGCTGCACGACGGGTTCTTCGACACCGCGGCCCGGGAGCCGGCTCGGGTGGCGTTGTGCGGTGACGGGGTGGCGGTGTCCTACGGGGACCTGGCGGGAAGAGCGTTGACGCTGGCGGGGGCTCTGGCGCGGGCCGGGGTCGCGTCGGGTGACGCGGTGGGGGTGTGCCTGCCCAAGGGCGTCGACCAGATCGTCGCGGTGCTGGGAGTGCTGGCCGCCGGTGGCGTGTACGTGCCGGTCGGCATCGACCAACCCGCCGCCCGGCGGGGCCGGATCTGGCAGCGGGCTGGCGTGAAGACGGTCGTCGGCGCGGACGGGCTCGACCCGGCCGGCGACGGCGGCCCGCCCCTGGACGGCTGCGTTCCCGGGGACGCGGCGTCGCTGGCGTACGTCATCTTCACCTCCGGCTCCACGGGCGAGCCCAAGGGCGTCGAGGTGCCGCACTCCGCCGCCGGCACCACCATCGAGGCCATCCGCCAGCGGTTCGACATCAGCGCGGACGACCGGGTCCTCGCCGTGTCGGCGCTGGACTTCGACCTGTCGGTGTTCGACATCTTCGCCCCGCTCGGCGTCGGCGGCGCGGTGGTGCTGATCGGCGAGGAGCAGCGACGCGACGCGAACGCCTGGCGTCGGCTCGTCGACACGCACCGGGTCACCGTCTGGCAGTCGGTCCCCGCGCTGCTGGACATGCTGCTGACCGCCGCCGAGGCCGACGGCGGGCTGGACCATCTCCGGCTCGCCCTGCTCGGCGGTGACTGGGTCGGCCTGGATCTGCGCGACCGCCTGGTGGCGCTGCGCCCGGACGCCCGGCTCGTCGCCCTGGGCGGCACCACCGAGACCGCCATCCACTCGACCGTCTTCGAGGTCGGTGCGGTGCCGGCGCACTGGCGGTCCATCCCGTACGGGGTTCCGCTGCCCAACCAGCGCTGTCGCGTGGTGGACGGGCGGGGGCGGGACTGCCCGGACTGGGTGGTGGGGGAGTTGTGGATCGGTGGCGCGGGGGTGGCGGCCGGCTACCGGGGGGATCCGGAGCGCACCGCGCAGCGGTTCGTGACCCATGACGGGGTGCGCTGGTATCGCACGGGTGACCTGGGCCGGTACTGGCCGGACGGGACGCTGGAGTTCCTGGGCCGGGCGGACTTCCAGGTCAAGATCCGGGGTCATCGCATCGAGTTGGGTGAGGTCGAGGCCGCGCTGACCGACTGCCCCGGCGTGCGCGAGGCCGTGGTGGTGGCCGTGGGCACCAGCACCCGCCGGCTCGCCGCCGCGGTCGTAGCCGAGGCGTCCGACGTGGACCCGGAGGCCGTACGGGCGTTCGTCGTGGACCGGCTGCCCGCGTACATGGTGCCCGAGCACGTCGCCGTGCTCGACGCGCTGCTCCTGAGCGGCAACGGCAAGATCGACCGCCCGGCGTTGGCACGACGGCTCGCCGAGGGCGCCGGCCGGTCCACGGCTGTCGAGTCGCCCGTCGGACCGGTCGAGACGGCGTTGGCCACCCTCTGGGCCGAGCTGCTCGGCGTACCGACCGTCGGCCGCGCCGACAGCTTCTTCACCCTCGGCGGGGACAGCCTGCTCGCCACCCGCCTGCTCGGGCGGATGCGCTCGGCCGGCCTGGCCGGCGGACAACTGCGCCGCCTCTTCGCCGAGCCGACGCTCGCCGGGTTCGCCGCCGGGGTACGCCTCGACACGGGCGCCACGCTGACCGGGACCTTCGTGGCCGACCCGGCGCACCGCCACGAGCCGTTCCCGGCGACCGACGTGCAGCGGGCGTACTGGATGGGTCGCAGCGGCGACTTCGCCCTCGGTGAGGTCGGCTCCCACTGGTACTGGGAATTCGACGGCGAGGACGTGGACCTCGACCGGCTCACCGCGGCCTGGAACCGCCTCGTTCGCCGGCACGAGATGCTGCGGGCCGTCTTCGACCCCGACGGACGCCAACGCGTCCAGCCCGAGGTGCCCGAGGTGAGCATCGACGTCGGCGAGGGCGAGGCCGCGCTCGCCGACCTGCGCGAGCGGCTGTCACACCGGGTCGCCGACCCGACCCGCTGGCCGCTGGTGGCCATCGAGGCCGTCCGGTACGGCGAGCGCCGCGTCCGGCTGGCGTTCAGCTTCGACTACATCGTGCTCGACGCGCTCAGCATCGTGACCGTCTTCGCCGAGCTGTCCGCCCTCTACGTCGACCTCGACGCGCCGCTGCGCCCGATCGGCGTGTCGTTTCGCGACTACGTCCTCACCGCCCGGCCCGACGAGGCGACAGTCGAGGCCGACAGGCGCTACTGGTCGGCGCAGGCCGCGGAGCTGCCCCCCGCGCCGCGGTTGCCGCTCGCCGTCGACCCGGACCGGGTGCGCGCCCCCCGCTTCGTCCGCCACGCGGCGCGGCTCGGTCCCGCCGAGTGGACCGCCCTGGTCGGCGCCGCCCGCGCCCACGGGGTGAGCCCGGCCGCCGTGCTCGCCACCGCGTACGCCGAGGTGCTGTCGGCCTTCAGCGCGCGGCCGGACCTCACCCTCAACCTGACCCTCTTCGACCGCCGCGAGGTGCACCCCGACATCGACCACGTGCTCGGCGACTTCACCTCGCTGCTGCTCGTCCCGCACCGCCCCGGCGCGGCCGACGACTTCCTGACCGTGGTACGCCGCCTGCAGGAGCGCATGTGGGACGGCCTGGAGCACAACGCCGTCTCCGCCATCTGGGTGCTGCGGGAGATCGCGCGGCGCACCGGCGCCCCCGCCGCCATGCCTGTCGTCTTCACCAGCGCGCTGGGCATCAGCGACGAGCTGGTGAGCATGTCCCTGCCGTTCGGCGAGCAGATCTGGGGCGCCTCGCAGACCCCGCAGGTGTGGCTGGACAACCAGGTCATGGAACGCGACGGTGGCCTGAGCATCAACTGGGACGTGGTGGCGGAGCTGTTCCCGCCCGACGTGGTGGAGACGATGTTCGCCGCGTACGTCGAGCTGCTGACCGCCCTCGCGGCCGGGAACTGGGCGCGGCCCGTGCCGGTCGGGCTCCCCGCCGGGCAGCGGGCGGTGCGTGAGCGGGTGAACGCGACGGCCGCGCCGATCACGCCCGGTCTGCTGCACGACGGGTTCTTCGACACCGCGGCCCGGGAGCCGGCTCGGGTGGCGTTGTGCGGTGACGGGGTGGCGGTGTCCTACGGGGAGCTGGCCGCTCGGGCGTTGACGCTGGCCGGGGCGCTGGCGCGGGCCGGGGTCGCGCCCGGTGACGCGGTGGGGGTGTGCCTGCCCAAGGGCGTCGACCAGATCGTCGCGGTGCTGGCGGTGCTGGCCGCCGGTGGCGTGTACGTGCCGGTCGGCGTCGACCAGCCGGTGGTCCGGCGGGAGCGGATCCTCACCCGCGCCGACGTGAAGACGGTCGTCGGCGCGGACGGGCTCGACCCCGCCGGCGACGGCGGCCCGGCCCTCTACGGCTGCGTCCCGGTGGAGCCGGCGTCGCTGGCGTACGTCATCTTCACCTCCGGCTCGACCGGCGAGCCCAAGGGCGTGGAGGTGTCCCACGCGGCGGCCGGAAACACCATCGCGGCGGTCAACGAACGGCTGCGCCTCGGCCCGGACGACCGGGTCCTCGCCGTGTCGGCGCTGGACTTCGACCTCTCGGTGTACGACATCTTCGCCCCGCTCGGCGTCGGCGGCGCGGTGGTGCTCGTCGAGGAGGGGCAGCGACGCGACGCCCGCGCCTGGCTGCGGCTCGTCCGCGAGCACGACGTCACCATCTGGAACACCGTGCCCGCCCTGCTCGACATGCTGCTCACCGCGGCCGGCGACGAACCGCTCGACGCGTTGCGGCACGCCCTGGTCTCCGGCGACTGGGTCGGCCTGGACCTGCGCGACCGGCTGGTCGCCCGCCGACCGGACGCCCGGCTGACCGCCCTCGGCGGCGCCACCGAGGCGGGCATCTGGTCCAACGCCTTCGAGGTCGGCGAGGTGCCGGCGCACTGGCGGTCCATCCCGTACGGCTTCCCGCTGCCCAACCAGCGCTACCGGGTCGTCGACGGGCGGGGGCGCGACTGTCCCGACTGGGTGGTCGGGGAGTTGTGGATCGGTGGGGCCGGGGTGGCGGCCGGCTACCGGGGGGATCCGGAGCGCACCGCGCAGCGGTTCGTGACGTATGACGGGGTGCGCTGGTATCGCACGGGTGACCTGGGCCGGTACTGGCCGGACGGGACCCTGGAGTTCCTGGGCCGGGCGGACTTCCAGGTCAAGATCCGCGGTCATCGCATCGAGTTGGGTGAGGTCGAGGCCGCGCTGACCGACTGCCCCGGCGTGCGCGAGGCCGTCGTGGTGGCCGTAGGCACCAGCACCCGCCGGCTCGCCGCCGCCGTCGTACCCGAGCCGGGCGTCACCCTCGACCCGGACGCCACCGGCGCGTTCGTCGTCGACCGGCTGCCCGCGTACATGGTGCCCGAGCACGTCGCCGTGCTCGACGCGCTGCCCCTGAGCGGCAACGGCAAGATCGACCGGTCGGCGGTGGCCACCCTGCTCGCCAGCGGAGACAACGGACCGGCCGACGAGCCACCCCACGCCGGCCTGGAGAGCGACCTCGGCGCGCTCTGGGCCGAGCTGCTGAGCTGCCCCGTTCCCGGCCGCACCCGCAACTTCTTCAGCCTCGGCGGGGACAGCCTGCTCGCCACCCGGCTGCTGGCGGTGCTGCGCGAACGCTACGGCGTCGACCTGCCGATGCGGGGGCTGCTCGACCGACCAACCATCGCGGACCTGGCCACCGCCGTGCACCACGCCGCCGGCACGTACGAGGAAGGCGCGATTTAACGCTTCCCCAAGGATGAATCCAGGGGATTCCCGGCTCAGACCGCATTCGACCCCGTACCTCGAAAGGAGGTGATCGCATGTCTGACGTCGTCAGCACCGGCACGGTCGCGCTCTACCGTGGCGAGGATCGTCCTCGCGGCGTTCGCGTCGCGGCAAGCGGTGAAACCGCAGGCCGCGCACTCGAAGACTCTGACGTTCAACCCGATGCGCTGCTTGGCTCTCGCCGCGCACGAGGAGCACGTCATGGTCGTGTAGGCGGGCGGAACGAGCACCACCTTCCGGCCCGCCCGCGTGCCCTGCTGGATCAGTTCCCGCTTTGCCGCGCCGATCGCGGCGTCAGCGGCCTTACGTGCCATCGTGGACCTGGCCAGGAACGTCGGTTTGAAATCCTCCACGGCGATCACCTGATGGTGGTCGACGACCCGTTTCGCCCACTGCCGGGAGTCGTGGCTGTTCTGCCGGGCGGCCTTCTTGTGCAGCTTCGCCGCCGCGCGCTTGGCCCTGCGGTAGCCGTTGGACTGTCCGTGCCCACCGGATCGGCGGCGACGGGACATCTTCCGCTGCGCTTTGGCCAGTTCGGCGGCGCACCGCCTGCGATGCCCGAGGTGCGGCAGGTCGAATCGCGCATCGGTGGTTGTGGCGGTGGTCTTCACGCCCCAGTCAACCCCGATTACCCCGGACGCCTCGGGCGCGGCGGCGGCCTCGCGGCGGACGACGAACGACGCGTACCAGTGCCCCAGGCTGTCTTGGTAGACGCGCACGCTGGTCGGCGGAGACGGCAGATCCCGCGACCAAACGACTGGCACGGTGACACCACGGGCAAGGCGCAACCGCCCGTCGGCGATGGTGAAGCCGCGCAGGGTGTATTCCATGCTGGGCAACGACCGTTTGCGGGTCTTCACCGTCGGCAGCCCACGCCCTTTGACACTGAACGACTGGCGCAACGAGGCCGCGTAGGTACGAAGGGTCTGTTGCTGGGCGACCTGCGAGCCGTCGCGCAGCCACGCGTTTCGCGCGCGGGCTTCAGTGAGCATCTTGGACAGGCCGCCGAAGGTGGGCTTCGCGCCGATCTTCTGCTGGTGCACTGCCTCGTTCCACAGGAATCGGCAGCGACCCCATTCGGCGAGCAGCGCGGCCGTCGCGGTCGCGCCGGGACGCAGCCGGTAAGTATAACGCACTACCTCCAGCACGGAATTCACTCTAGAACACGACGTCGCCTGGTGCCGGTGTGGATGAGGTCAGATCCAGCGACAATGCCATCCACCTGCGGGTTGTCCACGACGCGCAGTACGGCATCGATTGACTCGTCAAGCATGTCGAGGTCAAGTCATCGCGACTTCTGCGGCAGGAATCTCCGCATTTCAAAGTCAGGCTTCCGGATTTCTGGATCAAGGGCTACTTCATCGCCACAAACGGTGCCGCGACCTCGGAGGTGGTCAAGCGCTATGAGGGAAACCAACATAACGCCGAAAGTGATCCCTAACCTCACCACCGCCCACGCCGGGAGCTACTCGGGGTCGGCCATATGAACGGGCAGGACCTCATCGCCGAGCTGGCGCAGTTCGGTGTGCAGCTCTGGGAGGAAGACGGCCAGCTCCGCTTCCGGGCCCCCACCGGCGTTCTCACCGAGCAGCGCCGCGCCGCCCTACGCGAGCACAGGGAGCAGGTGCTGGCCGTGCTGCGCGACGCCGCCGCGCCCACTGCCGTGCCGCACCCCGAGCAGCGGTACGAGCCGTTTCCGCTCACCGACGTGCAGAGCGCGTACCTGCTCGGGCGGGGCGACTCGTTCGCCTACGGCGGGGTCGGCTGCCACGGCTACGGCGAACTGACGTTTCCCGAGCTGGACGTGGACCGGCTGGAACGCGCCTGGCACGAGGTCGTCGCCCGGCACGACATGCTGCGGGCCGTCGTCAACCGCGACGGCTCCCAGCAGGTACGTCCCGACGTGCCGGCGTACCGCATCGAGGTGCGCGACGCCGACGCGGCCGGCTTCGCCGAGGCGGTGGCCGCCACCCGGGCGGAGCTGGACCACCGCCGCTACGACCCGCAGCAGTGGCCGCTGTTCGCGTTGCGGGTGACCCGCGGCCCGCACCGCAGCGTCCTGCACTTCTCGATCGACTTCCTGATCTGCGACTTCGTCAGCATCAACATCCTGCTCGACGAGCTGGGCCGCCGCTACGCCGGTGAGCCGCCCACCGACGAGCTGACGCTGACGTTCCGCGATCACCTGCTGGCCACCGAACCGCTGCGCGGCGGCCCCCGCCACGACTCGGACCGGGACTGGTGGCTGGCCCGGCTCGACGACCTGCCTGCGGCGCCGGAGCTGCCGCTGCGCGGTGACGCCACGGCCGCGCCGCCCCGCTTCCGTCGCCTCGACCTGCGGCTCGACCCGACCGAGTGGGCCGGGTTGCGCCAGCGCGCCGGGCAGCACGGCATCAGCCCGTCGGGCGCGGTGCTCGCCGCGTACGTCGAGGTGATCGCCGCGTGGAGCGTGCACCCGCGCTTCACCGTCGACGTCACCCTGCTCAACCGGTCGCCGACGCACCCGCAGGTGGATCGGATCGTCGGCGACTTCACCTCGGTCAGCCTGCTCGCCGTGGAGCAGAGCCCGGACGCGCCGGTGCAGGAGCGGGCCAAGCGCATCCAGGCGCAGCTCTGGTCCGACCTGGACCACCGCCGGTTCTCCGGCGTCGACGTCGTCCGCGAGCTGGCCCGCCGTCGGGGCGCCGACGCCGCGCTGATGCCCATCGTCTTCACCAGCGCCATCGGGCTGGGCGGCGACACCGGCGTGGAGGGCTTCGGCGAGCTGGGGTACGGCATCAGCCAGACCCCGCAGGTCTGGATCGACTGCCAGAACATCGAACGCTCGGGTGGGCTGGCCACCAACTGGGACGTCCGCGAGGGCGTCTTCCCCGACGGTGTGGTCGACGAGATGTTCGCCGCGTACGCCGCGTTGCTGCGCCGGCTGGCAGCCACCGACGAGGCGTGGGAGGAGCTGGCCCCGGTGGCGCTGCCCGAGGCGAGCGCCCGCCGCCGCGCCGAGGTCAACGACACCGCCGCGCCGCTGCCCGATGGGCTGCTGCACGAGGGGGTGCTCGCCCAGGCGCTGCGGACCCCGGACCGGGTGGCCGTGGTGGCCGCCGACGGCGCCCTCACCTACCGGCAGCTCACCGGCCGTGCCACGGCGGTGGCCGCACGGCTGGCCGAGGCCGGCTGCCGGCCCGGTGACCTGGTCGCGGTGGTCGCCGACAAGGGCTGGCGGCAGGTGGTCGCGGTGTTCGGCGTCCTGCTGGCCGGCGGGGCGTACGTGCCGGTCGACACGAACCAGCCGCCCGTGCGCCGCGACCTGATCCTCGAGGGCGCAGGTGTCCGGCACGTCCTCACCGAGGCCGACCGGGTGGACGGCCACTGGCCGGCGCGGGTGACGCCGATCGCGGTGGACGACCTCGACGGGCCCGCGCCGACGGCAGTGCCGGCCCGCGCGGTCGGCCCGGACGACCGCGCGTACGTCATCCACACCTCCGGGTCGACCGGCACCCCGAAGGGCGTGGTGATCACCCACCGGGCGGCCCTGAACACCGTGGCCGACATCAACACCCGGTTCGACGTGACGCCGGACGACCGCGTCCTCGGCCTGGCCAGTCTGGGCTTCGACCTGTCCGTCTACGACCTGTTCGGCCCGCCGGCGGTCGGCGCGGCGCTGGTGCTGCCCACGCCGCAGCGCCGGGGCGACCCGACCCACTGGGCGGAGCTGGTGGCCGAGAACGAGGTCACCATCTGGAACTCGGTGCCGGCGCAGGTGCAGATGCTCGCCGACTATCTCGCGGCCGCGCCGATGGTCCGGATCCCGTCCTTGCGGCTGGCCCTGCTCAGCGGCGACTGGATCCCGGTCACCCTGCCGGACCAGATCCGCGACCTCGTCCCCGGTCTGGCGGTGGTCAGCCTCGGCGGCGCGACCGAGGCCGCCATCTGGTCGATCATCCACCCGATCGGCCGGGTCGACCCATCCTGGCGCAGCATCCCGTACGGGGTGCCGCTGACCAACCAGACCTGGCACGTCCGGGACGCGGCGCTGCGGCCTCGCCCGGACTGGGTCGCCGGCGAGCTGTACATCGGCGGGGCCGGGCTGGCGCTGGGCTACCTCGGCGACGAGGCGCGCACCGCCGAGCGGTTCGTCACCGACCCGTCCAGCGGCGAGCGGTTGTACCGCACCGGTGACCTGGGCCGCTACCTGCCCGACGGCACGATCGAGTTCCTCGGCCGGGAGGACTTCCAGGTCAAGATCCGCGGCCACCGGATCGAGCTGGCCGAGGTCGAGTCGGCGTTGCTGGCGCACCCGGGCGTGGGCGGGGCGATCGCGGTGGTCGACGGCGACCGTCCACTGGAGCGGCGGCTCGCCGCCGTCGTGCAGCCTGCCGCCGTCGAGCCCGGCCCCGGGCAGCCGGTCGACCCGGCCGGACCCACCGCGGCCGGGTCGGCGCTCGTCGCCGGGACCGACCTGGGCGCGTACGAGGCGTACCTGCACGAGCTGGACCAGCTCGGCCTCGCCGCCATGCTGGACACGCTGCGCGCCGCAGGTCTCGCGCTCGACGACCGCCCGCACCGCCTGGCCGAGGTGTACGCGGCCACCCGCGTCGCACCCCGGCACCGCCGGCTGCTGCGCCGCTGGCTGCGGGCGCTGACCGACAGCGGGGTGCTGCGCCACGACGATGACGGTTACCGGCTGGTCAGCGGGCCACCGCCGGCCGCGCGGGCCTGGGACGCGGTGGCCGAGCGGGCGGCGGCGGTCGGGGAGTCTCCCGAGCTGGTCCGCTACTTCCAGGCCAGCGCCGCGGCGCTGCCGGCGCTGCTGCGCGGCGACGAGGACCCACTCGCGCTGCTCTTTCCCGGTGGTGAGCTGGAGGTGTCGGACAACCTCTACGCCGACGCCCTGTTCAACAGGTGGGCCAACGCCGTCGCGGCGGCGACCGTCCGGTCGCTGGCCGAGCGGCTGACCGGGCCGGTGCGGATCGTCGAGGTCGGCGCCGGGTCCGGCGGTACGACCGCTGCGGTGCTCGACGCACTGGACGGCCTCGACGTCGACTACCTCTACACCGACCTGTCGGCGTTCTTCCTCGGCGCCGGCCGGCAACGCTTCGCCGACCGGCCGGGGCTGCGTTTCGCGCAGCTCGACCTCGACGCCGACCTGGCCGGGCAGGGAATGGCGCCGAACAGCGCCGACATCGTGATCGCCGGCGACGTCCTGCACGCCACCCGGGACGTACCGGCCACGCTGGCCCGGCTGCGCGGACTGCTCGCCCCCGGCGGCCACCTGGTGCTGCTGGAGATGACCCGGGAGCACTACCAGATCATGACGTCGCTGGAGCTGCTGGTGCGGCTCGACGACGACCTGGGCGACTTCGCCGACCTGCGCCACGGCACCGACCGCACGTTTCTCACCGGCGACGAGTGGCGCGGCCTGCTCGCCGCCGCCGGGGCGTCGCCCGTACTCGACCTGCCGCCGGCCGCCGACCCGATGGCCGGGCTCGGCATGCGCATCATCGCCGCGCGGGTGAAGGCCGACCGGCGGCGGGTGGTGCCCGACGAGCTGCGGGCGCACCTGACCGACCGGCTGCCCGACTACATGATCCCGAGCGTGCTGCAGGTGGTCGACGAGCTGCCCCGCACGGCCAACGGCAAGCTCGACCGGGCGGCCGTACGCCGGCTGGTGGCGGCCACGACGGCCGGTCCCGAGGCGACCGCCGCGGCCCCGCTCACCGAGGTGGAGGAGCAGCTCGCGGCCGTCTGGGCCGACGTGCTGCGGGTGGAACGGGTCGGGCGGGACGCGGACTTCTTCGCCCTCGGCGGTGACTCGCTGCTCGCCGCGAAACTCGCCGGTCAGCTCGCCGAGCGGGTGCCGGCCGCCGCCGACGTGTTCTTCGACGAGTTGCTGCGCCGAATCCTGGAGCACCCGACCGTCGCCGACCTGGCCGATCACCTGGCCGCCGTCGGCGGCGTCCGGCCCGACGAGGAGCCGGCCGTCAGCGACACCGGCGAGGTGGTGACGCTGGCCGGCGAGGGCCCACCCCGCTACGTGCTGGTGCACGACGGCAGCGGCGGCCTCGACGGGTACGCCGGGCTGGCCGAGCGGCTGGCCGCCAGCGGGGCCGTGTGCGGGATCGTCGATGGTGGCCTGCACCGCTACGCGGGTCTCGACCCGGCGCCGCTGGTGCAACGCCTCGCCGCCGACTACACGACCGCGCTGGCCGGGCACGTGTCGGCCGGGGAGCTGGTGCTGGTGGGGCGGGGTGCGGCCGGGGTCCTGGCGTTGGAGCTGGCCCGGCAGCTCACCGAGTCCGGGGTGGACGTCGCCACCCTGGTGATCGCCGACCCGGTCGACGGCGACGGCTACGGCAGTTCCCCGTACGCGGGTGACGTCACGGTGCTGTGCGCGGCGGAGCCGGACCCGACGAGCGTCGACTGGTGGCGCGACGTGTGCCTGGGCGAGCTGACCGTGCGACGGGTGCCGGACGATCCGGGCGAGTGGGCCGGTCCGATCGCCGGGGACGGCTGACGTGGCCGCGACGGTCGCCCTGGTGGGCGCCACCGGCGGGGTGGGCCGGCACGCCCTGGCTCACCTGCTGGCCTGGGGCGTGGACGTCGTACGCGCCGGCGCCCGCGACCCGGGCCGACTCGACGGCGACAACCCGCGGGTCCAGCTGCGGGCGGTGGACGTCACCGACCCGGCGAGCCTGGACGCGTTCTGCGCCGGCTGCCACACAGTCGTCAACTGCGCCGGGCCGGCGGCCTCGATCGGTGACGCGGTGGCCCGTGCGGCGGCCCGCTGCGGCGCCGGCTACGTCGACGCGGCCGGCGACGACCCGCTGCACGCGGCGGTGTCCGCCCTGCCCGGGGCCGCCGACCGGGTCGCGGTGCTCTCCGCCGGTCTGATGCCCGGCCTGTCCGGGCTGCTCCCCGCCCACCTCGCCGCGCAGACGCCGGGGGCGCGGCGGATGACCGGGTACGTCGGAGGCCGCGACGGGTTCACGCCCGGCGCCGCCCTGGACTTCCTCGCCGCCGGCACCGCCGAGTACGGCGAGCCGTCCGCCGCGTGGCGCGACGGCGCGCGTCGCAGCCACGCCCTCGCCGCCCGGACGGATGTGCCGGTGCCCTTCTTCGACGAGCCGGTGCTGGTGCAGCCGTACCTCAGCACCGAGACCGAGCGGGTCGCCCGCCGGCTCGGCCTGACCGACGTGGACTGGTGGTCGGCGTTCGCCGGAAGCCGGCTGCCGGCGGCGCTCGCCGCGGGCGCCCGCCGAGCGCGCGACGGCGCGACGGCGGCGCAGCTCGCCGACGCGGCCGCCGAGCTGTGCCGGGCGGCCGACCTGGACACCTTCGGTCGGCCGCGCTACCAGCTGCTGGTCGTCGAGCTGACCGGCCCGGCGGGCGCCCGCGTGCTGGCCTGCCGGGGAACCGGCGCGAACGCGCTCACCGGCGCGGCGGTCGCCATCGGCGCCCTCGCGGTCGCCGCCGGCGACGTGCCACCGGGCGTGCACCACCTGGCCGAGGCGGTGGACCCGGCCTGGGCGGTGGACGTGCTGCGTACGAGTCCGGCGGTCACGTCACTGCGCGTCGAGGACGGCCCGCTGGGGTCGTACGACCTGATCGAGGAGGGGGTGGCGTGAAACCGAGAGTGCTGGTCGCCGGCACCAAGTTCGGCCAGGTGTACCTGCAGGCGTTCCGGCAGCCGGACTTCCCGTTCGAGCTGGCCGGGATCCTCGCCGGGGGCAGCGCGCGGTCGGTGGCCTGTGCCCGGCACTACGGGGTGCCGCTGTGGACCGACGTCGCCCAGGTGCCCGAGGACGTGACGCTGGCCTGCGTGGTCATCCGCGGTGGCCTGCTGGGCGGGCCGGGCGGCGAGGTGGCCCGGGCGCTGATGCGGCGCGGCCTGCACGTGCTGCAGGAGCATCCGCTGCACCACGACGAGCTGGTCGAGTGCCTGCGCACCGCCGGCCGGGCCGGGGTCGTCTACCACCTGAACTCGTTCTACGTGCACACCGCGCCGGTGCGCCGGTTCCTCGCCGCCGCCCGGGCGCTGCTGGCCCGGCAGCCGGCCCGTTACGTCGACGCGGCCTGCGGCTTCCAGGTCGCGTACGCGCTGCTGGACATCCTCGGTCAGGCCCTCGGCGGCGTCCGACCGTGGGGCCTCGGCCCGGCGGTCGACCTGCCCGAGCAGGTACGCCGGCTGTCCCGGGTGGACGTGCCGTTCCGCAGCCTCGACGGGGTGCTCGCCGGTGTGCCGCTGACCCTGCGGGTGCAGAACCAGATGGACCCGGCGGACCCGGACAACTACGCGCACCTGCTGCACCGGGTGACCATCGGCACCGAGGCCGGCAACCTGACCCTGGTCGGCACGCACGGGCCCACGGTGTGGAGCCCTCGGCCGGACTTCCCGCAGCAGGTGCAGGACCGGGGTGTGGGCCGACCGCACTTCGCCGACGGCGACGGCGACGAACCGGACCACCTGGACGTGCCGAGCGCGCAGCCGCTGGCCGACGCGGTCGCGCCCAGCTATCGCAGGGTTTTCGAGGAGGTCTGGCCGGCCGGTGTCGGGTACGCGTTGGGCAACCTGCACGCCGCGGCGCTGGGCGGAAGGAAGCTGGCCCGCCACGGCCAGTACCACCTGAGCCTGTGCCAGCTGTGGCAGGACGTCACCGCCCGGCTGGGGCCACCCGAGCTGGTGCACTCCGTACCGCCGCGGATGTTCGTGGCGTCCGACGTGGCCGAGCTGGCCGACGCCGCGGCCGGGGCGGTCGACCCGCCGGTCGGCGCGGAACCGCAGCAGATCGGAGCGCGTCCGTGACCCCCGTCGCGCGGACGTGGCTGCGCTGCTTCCGGCCGCTGCGCTGGCCCGGGCTGCGCCTGGTCTGCTTCCCGCACGCCGGCGGCAACGCCGCGTTCTACCGGTCGTGGTCGGCGCAGGTGCCCGACGACGTCGAGGTGCACGGCGTGCAGTACCCGGGCCGGATGGACCGGTCGGCGGAGCCGTTCGCGGCCGACCTGCCGAGCCTGGCCGAGGGTGTCGCGCAGGCGGTGCGGGCGCTGCCGGCCGACGCGCCGGTCGTCCTGTTCGGGCACAGCCTCGGCGCGTCGGTGGCGTACGAGACGGCACGCCGGTTGGACGGGCCCGGCAGCGTGCTGCGGGCGCTGGTCGTCTCCGGTCGCCCCGGGCCGGGCCGGCTGCGCGCCACCAGCGTGCACCTGGCCGACGACGACACGCTGTGGGCGGAGACCGGCCGCCTCGGCGGCACCGGCCGCGAGGCTCTCGACCACGAGGGCGTACGCGCCATCGCACTACCGGTGCTGCGCGCCGACTACCGGATCGCCGAGACGTACCGCCCGCAACCACCCGTGCCGCTGCGAGCGCCGGTGCTGGCTTGCGTCGGCGCGGACGACCCCGAGGTCACCGCCGACGAGGCCGGCGACTGGGCGACGCGCACCCGGGGCGGGTTCACCCTGCACACCTTCCCCGGCGGGCACTTCTACCTGCTGGCACGCCGCAACCAGCTCATCGACACCATCCTGCGGACCACGCACCGCAGCCCGGTGCCCACCTGGTCGGCGGCCGGCCCGTGATCCCGGCGAGCGTGCACTACCACCGGGCCCGGGACCTCACCGAGGCGCTGGAGCTGCGCCAGGCGTACGGCGACCAGCTGCGGCCGCTGGCCGGCGGGCAGTCGCTGCTGCCGGCGCTCAAGCTGCGCCGTGACCGCGTTGACACCCTGCTGGACCTCGGCCGGGTCACCGAACTGTCGTACGTGGCGCACCGCGACGACCACCTGGCCGTCGGCGCGCTGACCCGCTACCACCGGCTGCTCGACGACCCGCTCGTCGACCGGCACGCCCCGCTGCTGGCGGCCGCAGCCGCGGCGGTCGGTGATCCGCAGGTGCGACACCTGGGCACCGTGGGTGGGGCGCTCGCGCAGGCCGACCCGGCCGCGGACGTGCCGCTGGCCCTGGTCGCGCTGGACGCCGTGGTGGTGCTGCGCAGCGCTACCGGCGTACGACAGGTGCCCGTCGCCGAGCTGGCCGTCGCGCCGGGTGTGACGGTCTGCCGGCCCGACGAACTCGTCACCGAGGTCCGGGTGCCGCTGCCCGGCCCGGCGCGGTGGCGCTACCGGACGTTCGCCCGGCCGGCGTTGGAGTGGTCCCTGGTGGCCGTCGCCGTCGCCGACTCCCGGGTGGCGCTGGCCGGGATGGGCCCGACCATCCGGCGGGCGTACGGGGTCGAGTCGGCCCTCGCGCAAGGCGCCGGTGTCACGGTCGCGGCGGCGCGGGCCGACGAGGGGTGCGACCCGCCCGACGACGGGCGGGCCTCGGTCGCGTACCGGCGGCACCTCAGCCGGGTGCTGGTGGCCCGTGCCCTGACCGATTCCGGCGCCACTGTGGAGGAACCACGATGAGCATCGACGCCCGGCCCGGTACGACGACCGTCGCCGTCACCGCCACCGTCAACGGCCGCCCGGAGAGCCGCCGGGTGCCGGCGCGCACCCTGCTGGTCCACCTGCTGCGCGAGGAGTTGGGGCTGACGGCCGCGACGGTGGGCTGCGACACCTCCTCCTGCGGTGCCTGCACCGTGCTGTTCGACGGTCGGTCGGTCAAGTCGTGCACTCTGCTGGCCGCGCAGGCCGACGGCGCCGACATCCGCACCGCCGAGGGGCTTGCCGACGGCGACCGGCTGCACCCGGTGCAGGAGGCGTTCCGGGAGCACCACGCCCTGCAGTGCGGCTTCTGCACCCCGGGAATGGTCCTCGCGGTGGTGAGCCTGCTCCAGGAGAACCCGGGGCCGCTCACCGAGCACGACGTGCGGCACGCCCTCAAGGGCAACCTGTGCCGCTGCACCGGCTACCACAACATCGTCCGCGCCGTGCTCGCCCTCGACGAGGCCCGACAGGCCGGATGACCGCCAGAGATCGGAAGGGAGGCCGACCATGTCGGCGCGTTACGTACTCGGGGTGAACATCGGCTTCCACGACTCCAGCGCCGCGCTGGTCCGCGACGGCGCGCTCTGCGCCCTGGTCGAGCAGGAGCGGGTCAGCCGCCGCAAGCACGCGGTGGGCCAGCCGCCCGCCGAGGCGGTTGCCGCGTGCCTGGCGATGGCGGGCATCGCCCCGCAGGAGGTGGACACCGTCGCCATCGGCTGGGACTTCCGGGACATCCCGCTGGGCCGCAACCGACGGTTCACCACCGAGGGGCTGCGGGCGATGCTCTTCCCCGACGACGAGGACCTGAGCATGCCGGCGGTCCGCTGGGTGCCGCACCACGTCGCGCACGCCGCCAGCGCGGCGTACAGCTGCGACTGCGACGAGGCCGCGGTCCTGGTCCTCGACGGCGCCGGCGAGACGCAGTCGACCTCGTTCGGCAGGTACGCCGACGGCGAGATCGAGATCCTGCGGGAGTGGCCCGTGGAGCAGTCGCTGGGCTTCTACTACAACGCCGCCGCCGAGTGGGCCGGGCTGGGCTACTGGGGCACCGGCAAGCTGATGGGCCTCGCCGCCTACGGCAGACCCGGTCCCGGAGCGCCGGTGCGAGGAGTTCCCGGCGGGTACGAGCTGGTCCGCGGCACGCCCACCGCCGAGGTCCCCACCCGACGCGCCGCGACGCTCGGCCCGCTGATGGCCTACTACCCGGCGGTCGCCGAGTCGCTCAAACCCGAGTTCGGCAAGCTGTTCCCGTACGCGCCGCGCACCGGCGAGGAACCCATCGCGTACGCGGACTTCGCCGCGACGATCCAGCAGGGGCTGGAGGAGACGGTGCTGTCCCTGGCCGCCGATCTGCGTCGGCGGGTGGACACCCCGGTGCTGGCGCTCGCCGGCGGGGTGGCGATGAACTGCACGATGATCGGGGTGCTGGTCCGCAGTGGACTCTTCGACCGCGTCTACGTCCCGCCGGTGCCCACCGACGCGGGGGTGTCCCTGGGGGCGGCGCTGGTCGCGGCGCGGGAGTGCGGGGAGTTCACGCCCACCCGCCTCGACCACGCGTACTGGGGTCAGCCGATCACCACGGAGGCCGGCGAGGCGGCGGCCGCGCGCGCCGGCATGGTGCACCGCCGCCTCGGCGACGACGAGTTGGCCCGCTGCGTCGCGGGTGAACTCGCCCGGGGTCGGATCGTGGGCTGGGCGCGCGGCCGGGGTGAGATCGGGCAGCGGGCGCTCGGCGCGCGCAGCCTGCTGGCCGATCCGCGATCCCGGCGCAACCTGGAACGGCTCAACGTGCTCAAGGGCCGGGAGATGTGGCGTCCGGTGGCGCCCAGCATCCTCGCCGAGCACGTGTCGGAGCTGATCGAGGGGCCGGTCGGCGAACCGTCGAGGTTCATGCTGGCCGCCGCGTCGCTGCGCCCGGACGCCCGGCTGCGGGTTCCGGCGGTGACCCACGTGGACGGCTCCGCCCGCCCGCAGACCGTGCACCGCGACACCAACCCCGGCTACTGGGCGCTGATCGAGCAGTTCCGGCAGCTCACCGGCGTGCCGGCGGTGGTCAACACGTCGTTCAACCTGGCCGGTGACCCGATCGTGAACTCGGCCGCCGACGCGGTCGACACCTTCGTACGGGCCAAGGAGATCGACCTGTTGGTGCTCGGGGACGCGGTGGTGGCCCGCAGCAAGGCCGACCTGCCGGCCTGACCTGCGAGGGGGCCGCCCGGTCGGGCGGCTCCCTCGCGTCGAGCGCCTCAGACGCGGGTCGTTCGGCGGTCGCGCCGCCACACCTGGCGGAGCCGGTCGACGAAGAAGTCCCGGTTCACCCAGTAGAACTCCAGCCAGATGTTGTCCGGGTCGCGCAGCCAGATCTGTGAGCCCGCCTCGTGCTTGGAGGTGGTGATGCCGGAGTGCGTGACGCCGACGGCGTCCAGGTGGGTCACCCACTCGTCCAGGTCGGCGCGCTCGGGCACGTGGTAGGCCAGGTGGTGCAGCCCCGGGCGCCGCTCGTCGAAGCGGTCGCCGTCGACGCCGCCGTCGGGCGGGTCCACGAGGCAGCCCAGCACCACCGAGGCGAACGACGCCGTGTGCAGCAGGGTACGGAAGCGGAAGCCGGACTCGGGTGGCGCGACGTCGTTGACCACCACCATCTCGAAGACCGAGCAGTAGAACGCGGTGCTGCGTTCCAGGTCGACGACGGTGAGGTTGATGTGGTTGCGACCGTCCAGGCGTGGCATCGCCGGTCTCCTCAGGCCGTCCGGCCGGCCGCCGCGACGGCCGGTCTGCCCAGGGGCTGGCCGCCGTCGGGCGCGGGCACCGCCGGCACGGCCTCCAGGACCGACATCGACGAGGTCGGCGTGATCCGCGACAGCCGGAACCCGGCGTCGTCGAGCAGCGCCCGGAACTCCGGCTCGGTCCGGGTCCGCCCGCCGAACAGCGCGAGCGCCTTGACGTCCATCACCTTGCCGGTGTCGTCGTGGTTGCCGTAGCGGCTCACCGACTCGACGATGACCAGTCGACTGTCGGGCCGGGCGGCGGCGCGGACGTTGCGCAGGATCGCGGCGGCCTGCTCGTCCGGCCAGTCGTGGATGATCGTCTTGAGCAGGTACACGTCGGCGCCCTCGGGCAGCGGGTCGAAGAAGCTGCCGCCGCGGACCTCGCACCGGTCCGCGACACCCGTGCGGGCCAGCACGTCCGGCGCCTCGGTCACCACGTGCGGCAGGTCGAGCAGGATCGCGCGCAGCTCGCGGTGGCGGGCGAGCAGGCCGGCGACGAAGGTGCCGTGCCCGCTGCCCACGTCCACAAGCGTCCGGGCCGTGCTCAGATCCAGCGCCGGCGCGACGGTGCGCAGCACGAACGGGTTGACGCTCTCGGCCGACCGCTCGAACCGGACGCACTCGTGCCGGTGGTCGGCGAAGTGGTCGTAGTAGCGCGTGCCGCCGTGCACGTGCCCGAACGCGGTCTCGCCGGTACGCAGGCTGTGCGTCAGCCGCGCCCACGAGTAGATGTCCGGCGGCATGAGGGGGAAGCACTCGCGGACCGAGAAGGGGTGGTCGCTGCGCAGCGGTTCGGCCAGCGGAGTGAGCCCGAAGACCTCGGGCGTGACCTCGGTGAAGATGCCCCGCCCGGCCAGCGCGCGCAGGCCACGGGTCAACGCGCCGGGGTCGGCGCCGACGCGCCCGGCCAGCACGTCCACCGGCAACGGACCCTCGATGAGCTGGTCGGCGACCGCGAGGTCACACATGACCCGGATGGTGAACGGAACGATGTAGTCGGCCAGTTCGGTGAGGCGGGTGACCGACGCGAGGTCGATGCGAGGCGTCACGGACATGTCCGTACGGTATCCGGTCGAGCGTTGCGATACCAGATAGCATACGAGACACTTGATACGTGCATCTGAACCTGTTCACCCAGTGCTCGCCGTCGCCGCAGTTCAAGGGGTTCTGGCGGCACCCCGCTGACCGCAGCGCCACCGGCTACCGCGATCTCGGCTACTGGGTCGAGCTGGGTCGCCGGCTGGAGGCCGCCTGCCTGGACGCGCTCTTCTTCGCCGACGTGCACGGCACCTACGACGTCTACCAGGGCTCCTGGCGGGCCGCCGTGCGGCACGCCGTGCAGATCCCGTCGATCGACCCGCTGCTCGTGCTGCCGGCGATCGCGGCCACCACCTCCCGGCTGGGCCTCGCCGTCACCTACTCGACGACCTACCACGCCCCGTACGAGTGCGCCCGGGTGTTCAGCTCGCTGGACCACCTCACCGGCGGACGGGTCGCCTGGAACATCGTCACCTCGTATCTGCGGTCCGCGTCGGCGAACGGGCTCGGCTCGTACCTGGACCACGACGAGCGCTACGACCGGGCCGACGAGTACGTCGAGGTGGCCCGGCGGCTGTGGGAGGAGAGCTGGGACGACGACGCGGTCCGGCGCGACGTCGCCGCGAACGTCTTCACCGACCCGGACCGGGTGTGCGAGATCGGCCACGAGGGGCGCTGGTTCTCCGTGCGGGGCCCGCACCAGTGCGAGCCGTCGCCACAGCGCACCCCCGTGCTCTACCAGGCCGGGGCGTCCGGACGGGGGATGACCTTCGCGGCCCGGCACGCCGAGGTGGTCTTCCTGACCATGGCGGACCCGGCCAGCGGCGCGTCGCAGGTGGCCCGGCTGCGCGCCGAGGTGGCCGCACACGGGCGCGACCCGCGCTCGGTGAAGGCGTTGCAGGGCAGCATGGTGATGGTCGCCCCGACCCGGGCGGAGGCCCGCCGACGTGCCGAGGAGTACGTGGCGCTGTGGAGCGGCGAGGGCCAGCTCGCCAAGTGGTGCGGCTGGATGGACGTGGACCTCGCGGCGTACCCGGACGAGACGCCGGTGGCGGAGATCGCCGGGCAGGGCAGCCAGAGCTTCGTGGGTTTCCTGCGCCGGCTCGGGCCCGAGCGCACCTGGACGGTCGGCGACGTGCGCTATCTGGTGGCGACCGCCCGCCGGCCCCGCACCGGAGCGCCGGTGACCCTCTTCGGCACGGTCGAGCAGGTCGCCGACCGGATGGAGGAGTGGTGCGCGGTGGCCGACGTGGACGGTTTCAACCTGATCCCCTGCCCGACGACCCAGGGCATCGACGACATCTGCGACCTGCTCGTGCCGGAGTTGCAGCGCCGTGGCCTGTTCCGCACCGCGTACGACCCGGCGGAGCGGACGCTGCGGGAGCGCTACTTCGGCGCCGGCGCGTCCGGGCCGGCCCGGGTGCCGGCCCGGGATACGCAGGCGCCGGCCGAACCCGCCGCCGCGCGCGGCTGACCCGCTGAGCCCACGGCCGGCTCGCACGGCTGGCTGAAATGCCGGCGCCGTGCGGTCAGAACATCGTGGTGTCGACGTCCGCGCCGGCCAGCAGCGCGCCGACCGTGGCGTAGCTGTCGCGGCTGTTGACGAAGTGCTGCGTCGCGGTGTTGATGTCGCGCAGCCGCCGTTGCAGCGGCGACGAGTCGAACACCGTCGACGCGCCGGCCAGCGCGTACGCCGTCTGCACCGCCTGTAGCGCGGTGGCCGTGACCTGCGTCGCGGTGGCCCGCAGGCAGGCGCGGTCCAGCGCGCTGAGCACCTCGCCGCGCCGCGCGGTCTCCCAGGCGGTGGCCGCCTCGCGGTGCAGCAGCGCCCGGGCCGCGCGCAGGGCCACGTGGGCCTCGCCGAGCCGGTCGTGGAACACCGGGGAGTCCGCCAGTGAGCGGGTGCTGAACGTCCGCCGGCGGCCGGCGGCGGCGTGGGCCGCCGCGTCGTGCACGGCCCCCTGCGCGATGCCGAGGTCGACGGCGGCGATGAGCAGCCCGGCCTGGGCGATGCGAAAGACCGTGCGGCGCACGTCGTCGCCGTCGCCGACCAGGCTGAAGCCGCGGTGCTCGGGGCAGATTCGGCTGGCCGCCCGCACGTCCTGGCTGGCCGTGCCACGCAGGCCCAGCACCTGCCAGGTGTCGACCTGCTCCAGCTCACTGGCGGGGAAGAGCACCATCCGGGTCAGCGGAGCCCCGTTGGGCAGGGTGCGGGGGGTCCGGCCGTCGAGCACGATGCAGTTCAGGTAGATCCAGCTCGCCTGCGGGCTGCCGGTCACGAACGGCCACTGGCCGTTGACCCGCCAGCCGCCCGCGCCGTCCGGGGCGGCCCGGCCCTTCGGCGCGACCGCGCCGGCGCCCAGCACGTCCGGGCCGTGCGCGTAGATCTCGTCGCGGGCGGCCTCGGGAAAGCAGGCGAACAGCAGGTGGGCCAGGCCGACCTGCCCGATCAGCCAGCCGGTGGAGGCGTCCGCCGTGGAGAGCTGCTCGATGACGCGCAGCGCCTCGCCCAGCGGCAGGTCCGCGCCACCGTACGCGGCCGGCACCAGCATCCGCAGGCAGCCCGCGGCGCTCAGCTCGGCGAGAACGTCCTCGGGGACCCGGCCCGCCCGGTCAATCTCGGCCGCCCGCTCGGCGAGCGCGGGGAGCAGTCCGTCGACGCGGGGAAGCGTACTGGTCACGGTTGGACTCTATCGCCTTCCTCGTATCTTGTTTAGCCTTGTATCTGCTATCAATCTCGGATAGACGTACTGGGGGAGGAGGTGACGGGCCGATGACCGAACGCGCCGTTGCGGAATCGCCGCTGCTGAGCTGGCTGGAGCATCCCCGGCAGGACCGGGGCGTGCACTTCGCCGCCGCGGGCGACGACTGGACCTTCCTGTCGTACGCCGAGCTGGCCGAGCGGACCCGGGTGATCCTGGCCGGCCTGCGGGCGGTCGGGGTGGTCCCGGGCGACGTGGTGTCCATCGTCGAGCCCGCCGGCCCCGACTTCGTCGCCACGCTGTTCGCCGCGATGGCCGCCGGGGCGGCGCCCTCACCGATCGCCCCGCCGCTGAACTTCCAGGACCGCGCGGTCTACGGCGAACACGTCCTGGGCCTCCTGCGCGCCGCCGCGCCACGGGTGGTGGTCTGCGCGTCCACCCTCACCGCGGCCATCGCGCCGCTGGCCGCCACCGCCGGGGTCCGGCGGGTGCTGAGCGCCGACGAGCTGGCCGACGCCGCCGGCGGCTCCCGGGGAGCGGTCGCGGCGCCCGGCCCGCTCGCGCTGCTGCAGTTCACGTCCGGCTCCAGCGGCCGCGCCCGGGGCGTGCAGGTGCCGCACGCCGCGCTGGCCGCCAACGTCGCGGCGATCCGGCGGTGGCTGGCGATGACCCCCGACGACCCGACCGCGTCCTGGCTCCCGGTGCACCACGACATGGGCCTCATCGGCTGCCTCGTCACCCCGGTGGTCAACACCAGCGACCTGTGGCTGATGCCGCCGGAGGAGTTCGTCCGCAACCCCGGGCGCTACCTGCGCTGCTTCGGGGCACGCGGCGCGCGGCTGACCTCGATGCCGAACTTCGGGTTGGAGTACATCGCCCGCCGCGTGCGCCCCGAGGCGCTGACCGGGCTGGACTTCTCCGCCTGGCGCGCGGTCATCGTCGGCGCCGAACGCGTCGACGCCGAGGCACTGCGCCGCTTCTGCGCGCTGCTCGGCCCGCACGGCTTCGACCCCCGCGCGCTGCTGCCCGCGTACGGGCTGGCGGAGGCGACCCTGGCCGTCACCGGGCTGCCGCTCGACGAGCTGTACCACGCCGTCGAGCTGCGCCCCGACCGGCTGCGGCTGGGCGCGCGGGCCGTCCCGGACCCGGCCGAGGGCGTCGACGGCGGCGTCGAGGCGTACCCGGTGGTGGGCTGCGGCCGGCCGCTGACCGGGGTACGGGTGCGGATCGTGGACGAGGCCGGCACACCGCTGCCGGACGGGGTGGTCGGCGAGATCGAGGTGCACGGCCCGTCCGTCGCCCAGGGGTACGTCAACGCCGACGACTCGGCGTCGCAGACCGCGCTGGGCGCAGGGGTGCTGCGCACCGCCGACGCCGGGTTCCTGCACGACGGGCAGTTGCACGTGCTGGGCCGGCTCGGCGACAGCATGAAGGTCCGCGGCCGGGCGGTCTTCGCCGAGGACCTCGAATGGGCCATCTGCCGCCCCGGGGTGCCGGCGCAGCGGATGGCCGCGCTGCTGGGCCACCGGGGCGGCACCGCGACAGTCGTGGCCGTGTTCGAGCAGGCCCAGCCGGAGTGGCTAGCCCAGGCGGAGCGCGAGCTGCGCCGCCGGGCGGAGGGCGCGCAGGTCGTCATCGTGGACGCCCCACGCGGCACCATCGCCCGCACCTCCAGCGGCAAACCCAAACGGCGCCAGCTGTGGCAGGCGTTCGTCGATGACCGGCTGCCCGGCACCGTGGTCACCACGGGAGCGGCCGGTCAGCGGGACCAGACCGAGCAGACGACGACGGCGTCCTGAGGGACGTTCGGACAGGAGGCGGGAATGACCGACGCGACCAGGTCGACGACAGCCGAGGTGCGGACCGAGGCGGAGGTGCGGGACTCGGTGACGGCGATCGTCACCGAACTGGCGCCCAACCCGGAGCAGACCGAGGGGGCGGGTGACTCGCGGCTGGTCGAGGACCTCGGTTTCCACTCCCTCGCGCTGCTGGAGTTGGCCTTCACCCTGGAGGACGAGTTCGAGCTGCCGCCGATCGACGAGACGACGGCCCGCAAGATCGTCACGATCGACGCGGTGGTGGAGCACGTGAAGGACATCCTGCGCTCGCGCGGCGAGCTGGCCAGTTGACCGGCCGCCCGGGGAACGCACCGGGCGCGGCGACACTGCGCGGCCCGACGCCCGGCGAGTCGGACCAGCGGGCCCGGGCGTTGTCGCTGCGGCTGTTCCTGGCCATGCTGCACACCCAGGAGCTGCTGGCCGGCTACCTCGGCGCCCGGCTGGGGCTGTACGAGGCGCTCGACCGGGGCCCGGCCGACGTGGCCGAGCTGTGCGCGCGTACCGGGATCGACAGCCGGTACGCGCGGGAGTGGCTGGAACAGCAGGCCGTCGCCGGGTTCATCGAGGTGGACGACGTGACGGCCGCCCCCGAGCGGCGGGTCTACCGGCTGCCGCCGGGGCACGCCGAGGTGCTGCTCGCCTCGGACAGCCCGCTGTCGCTGGTGTCGCTGACCATGCTGCCGCTGGGCGGGGTGGCCGGCGCGTTGCCGGCGCTGCTCGACGCGTACCGCACCGGCGCCGGGGTGCCCGACGAGATGTACGGCGACGACTGGCGGCACGGGCACTCGGGCGCCAACCGGGCGCTGTTCACGTACTCCCTGCCCGGTTGGCTCTCCTCGGCGCTGCCGCACCTTCACCAGCGGCTCGCCGCCGCGCCGAGCCGGATCGCCGACATCGGCTGCGGCGCGGGTTGGGCGGCGATCGCGCTGGCCGGGGCGTACCCCCTCGCCGAGGTCGACGGCTACGACCTGGACGCGCCGACGGTGGCCGCGGCGCAGGCGAACGCCGCGGCCGCCGGTGTGGCCGACCGCGTGCGGTTCCACCGGCGCGACGCCGTGGACCCGGAGCTGGCCGGCCGGTACGACCTGGTCTGCGTCTTCGACGCGCTGCACGAGATGAGCCAGCCGGTGTCGGTGCTGCGGGCGTGCCGGCGGCTGCGCGCCGACGCCGGCGCGGTGCTTGTGCTCGACGCCAAGGTGGCACACCGGTTCGTCGCACCCGGCGACGAGATCGAGCGTTTCCAGTACGCCACAAGCGTGCTGCACTGCCTGCCGGCCGGTCTGGCCGGGCCCGACTCGACGGCCAGCGGCACGGTCCTGCGGCCCGCGCAGGTCCGCCGGTTCGCCACCGAGGCGGGCTTCACCGACGTGCAGATCGTGCCGGTGGACGACCGGTTCCACCGGCTGTACCACCTGACCGGCTGAGAGGGGGCGGGGGAGGGCGGCGACGCCGTCCCCCGCGCCGGCTCAGCCCGCCAGCTCGGCGCCGAGCGTCCGCTTGTCCACCTTGCCCACCGGAGTGTGCGGCAGCGCCGTGCGCAGCTCCAACCGGTCCGGCAGCTTGTACGCGGCCAGCCCCCGCCCGGTGAGGAAGTCCCGCAACTGCCCCAGGGTGGGGGCGTCGGCGCGGGGCACCACCACCGCGCAGGTCTTCTCGCCCAGCACCCGGTCGGGGACGGCGAGCACGGCGACCTCGCGGACCCCCGGGTGGGCGAGCAGGTGCTCCTCGACCTCGCCGGCCGGGACCTTCTCGCCACCCCGGTTGACCACCTCCTTGATCCGGCCGACCACGACCAGCTCGCCGGTCGGGGTCCAGCGGACCAGGTCCCCGGTGCGCAGGAAGCCGTCCGGGGTGAAGGTGCGCGCGTTGTACTCCGGCACCCGGTAGTAGCCGCGCAGGGTGGTCGGACCGAGCACGATCAACTCACCCACCTCGCCGGGCACGACCTGCCGGCCGGCGTCGTCGACCACCTGGAACTCGTCGGCGTCGGACAGCGGACGGCCCTGGGTGTGCGCGGCCAGCTCCGGCGGGTCGTCCGGGCGGGTGCAGCAGATCGGGCCCTCGGCCATGCCGAAGAAGTGCGCCAGTCGGATCCCCAGCTCCCGGGTCACCCGCTCGGCCACCGCCGGGCTGAGGTTGGCGCCACCGACCTCGACCACCAGGCCGTTCAGGTCGGCGCCGAGCATCGGCGCGAGGTCGGCCCACAGCGGCAGGAAGGGCGGCATCAGCGTGGTCAGGGTGACTCGCTCGCGGGCGATCAGCCGGAACGCCTCGTCGGGGCTGGGACTGCCGGCCAGCACGGCGGTGGCGCCGACCCGCAGCGCGCCGAGGACGCCGGGGCAGCCGAGCGCCGCGTTGTGGGCGACCGGCAGCGCGGCGAGATAGACCCCGTCCGGCCCGAACCCCATCGCGGCCGCGGTCGCCCGCAGCTGGTACGCGTAGTCGTCGTGGGTGCGGGGGATCAGCTTCGGCAGGCCGGTCGAGCCGCCGGAGAGCAGGAAGAACGCGACGTCCGACGGGTCCGGGGCGGGCAGCGGCACCGGGTCTGCGTCCACGTCGGACAGGGCGGTGAACTCGCCGGGGTCGCCGACGACGAACACCTCCCGCAGCGACGGCGTCTCGGCCCGTACGTCGGCGGCGAGTTTGCGCAGGTCGTAGCCCTGGACCTGGTCGACGGTCGCGTACGCGACCGCCTCGGTGTGCGCGCACAGGTGGCCGATCTCCGCGCGCCGGTGCGCCGGCAGGGCCAGGACGGGCAGCGCGCCCAGGCGGAACAGGGCCAGGCACAGCACTACGAACTCGACGCTGTTGGGCAGTTGGACCACCACCCGGTCGTGCCGGCCGATGCCGTGGGCGCGCAGCCCGGCGGCCATCCGGTCGGCCCGGCGGTCGAGGTCGCCGTAGCTCACCCGCTGCCCGTCGGTGACCAGCGCGGCGCGCTCCGGGTCGGTCCGTGCCCACTCCCGGCCCAGGTCAGCGAGGGATTCGCCGCGCCAGTAGCCCTGCGCGCGGTAGCGCTCGGCCAGCTCCCGCGGCCAGCTCACACATCCGTCCAGCATCCCGTGCCTCCCGTGAACGACGGTGACAGCGACCCGCTCACAAGCTAGTGTGCAGATACACGAGATACAAGACACGTGATAGTGGAGGCGGTTGATGCTGGCGGCGCGGCCCCGTACCGACCTCGGTGCGCTGACCCGGCTCACCGAACTCGCCGACTACATCGTGCCGTTCACCATCCGGGTGATCGCCCAGCTCGGCGTCGCCGACCAGCTCGTCAACGGGCCGCGCCCGGTGGCCGAGCTGGCCGAGGCCACCGGCGCGCACGCCCCGTCGCTGCTGCGCGCCCTGCGGGCGCTCGCCGGCAAGGGCATCTTCACCGAGGTCGAACCCGAGGTGTTCGGCCTGACCAAGCTCGCCGAGCCGCTGCGCACCGACCACCCGCTGTCGCTGCGCGACGCGTACCCCCTGATGGCCGCGGACGTGCGCGCCTGGGCCGGGCTCACCCGGTGCCTGCGCACCGGGGAGGCCGCCTTCCCCCGCGTCCACGGCGCCGACTACTGGACCTACCTGGCCGGGCACCCCGCCGACAGCCTCGCCGTCGACCGCTGGATGTCGAGCCTCACCCGGCTGCACCTGCGCACCGTGCTGCCGGCGTGGCCGTGGGCGCAGGCCGGCCACGTCGTCGACGTCGGCGGCGGTGACGGCGCGTTCCTGGCCGGCCTGCTCAGCCGCTGCCCGCAGCTGCACGGCACGCTGCTCGACCTGCCCCACGTGGTGGCCGCCGCGCCGGCTCTGCTCGCCCGGGCCGGGGTGGCCGACCGGTGCCGGATCGTGGCCGGCAGCTTCTTCGACCCGCTGCCGGCCGGCGCCGACCTGTACGTGCTCAAGACGATCCTGCCCGGCTGGGAGGACGCCGACGCCACGGCCATCCTGCGCCGCATCGCCGCGGCGATGGGCCCGCGGAGCCGGCTGCTGCTGCTGGAAGCGATCATCCCCACCGGCGATGTCTTCGACGTCGCGAAGCTCGTCGACCTGCACACCCTGGTGCTCACCGGCGGTCGGCACCGCACCCGCGACGACCTCGTCGACCTGTTGGCCGGCGCCGGCCTGCGGCTGGACCGGGTCGTCGCCACGCCCACGCTCACCGTGATCGCCGCCGGTCCCGCCGGGCCGCAGCTGACATCCCCCTAGGAGGTATCGATGGCCCCGAGCCGACCCCGGATCGACATCGAGTCGGTGTTCCGACTGACCGAGCTGGCCGACTACATCGTGCCGTTCACCGTGCGCGCGGTCGCCGAGCTGGGCGTCGCCGACCAGCTCGTCGACGGGCCACGGCCGGTGGCCGAACTGGCCGAGGCCACCGGCGCGCACGCCCCGTCGCTGCTGCGCGCCCTGCGGGCGCTCGCCGGCAAGGGCATCTTCACCGAGGTCGAACCCGAGGTGTTCGGCCTGACCAAGCTCGCCGAGCCGCTGCGCACCGACCACCCGCTGTCGCTGCGCGACGCGTACCCGCTGCTGGAGCCCGACATCGAGGCGTGGGCCCACTTCGACCACAGCATCCGCACCGGAGAGGCGTCGTTCGACCAGGTCCACCCCGAGGGCTACTGGCCGTACATGGCCGCCCATCCGCACGACAGCGCCCGCTTCGACGCCTCCCAGCAGGCGGCCACGCGGCTGGAGCTGCGGGCCGCGCTGCCCGCGTACCCGTGGGGTGAGCTGACCACAGTCGTCGACGTCGGCGGCGGCAACGGCGCCTTCCTCGGCGGCATCATGGCCCGCTTTTCGCAGTTGCAGGGCACCCTGTTCGACCTGCCGCACGTGGTCGCCGAGGCCGAACCGGTGCTGCAGAAGCTCGGCGTGGCCCAGCGGTGCACGGTGACCGGCGGCAGCTTCTTCGAGACCATCCCGGCCGGCGCGGACGCGTACCTGCTCAAGCGGATCCTCTACGGCTGGGACGACGACAACGCCGTACGACTGCTGAGCGCCGTGCGGGCGGCGATGCGGCCCGACAGTCGGCTGCTGGTGCTGGAGCCGGTGGTCGAGGCCGGCGACCGCTTCGACGTGGGCCGCCTCTACGACCTGCTCCTGCTGGCCATGGTCGGCGGCGGCGCCCGCTCCCGCGAGCACATCGAACGGCTGCTGGACGCCGCCGACCTGCGGCTGGCGCGCAGCGTGCCCACCATGATGTTCCCCATCCTCGAGATCGTCGCGAAGACGGAGGCGTGAGCGATGCGACTGGTCGTGGACTTCTCCCGCTGCGAGAGCAACGCGGTCTGTGTGGGGCAGGCGCCGGAGGTGTTCGACGTCGGTGAGGACGACCGTCTGCACATCACCGAACAGCCGTTGGAAGGCTCGCTGGCCAACCGGGTGCGCGAGGCCGCCCGCCGCTGCCCGAAGCAGGCGCTGTCCGTCGTGGACGACTGACGACGTACCCGATCCCGGCACGCCCGTGCCTGCACCGGGTCGAGGACGTAGGGGCTACGCCTGCGCATCGGATCCTTTGCTCTGCTTCAACGGAGGCAACACCCGGTGTCCGGATAACGGACGCGTGGTGTTGCGTGGGTTGAAGCAGAGCAAAGGACGGGCCTAAACATCCCCCGCCGCCCGCCGCCCGCGGAGCGCGGTGGCGTCGGAGCTAGCGGACGGCGTACGCCTCCCGGATGGCCGTCCAGACCCGCTCGGCGGTGACCGGCATGTCGATGTGCCGCACGCCGAGGTGGCGGACGGCGTCGACCACGGCGTTCTGCACCGCCGGCGGGAACCCGACAGCCCCCGACTCGCCCAGGCCCTTGGCGCCCAGCGCGTTCACCGGAGTGGGGGTCTGCGTCGCCACCGTCTCGAACGAGGGCAGCTCGGCCGCGCCGATCATGGCGTACCGGTGCAGGTCACCGTGCAGGGGCGTGCCGTCGGCGGCGAAGCGGACCTCCTCCACCAGCGCCTGACCGGCGCCCTGCGCCAGGCCGCCGTGCACCTGCCCCTCGGCCAGCAGCGGGTTGAGCAGCACGCCCGCGTCGTCGACGGCCACCACCCGGCGCAGGGTCACCTGACCGGTCTCGGTGTCGACCAGCACCACCGCCAGGTGCGCGCCGAACGGGCAGGTCGCCGCCGTCGGCTGGAAGGTCGCCTCGGCCGACAGCCCACCGCCAGGCCCGTCGGCGGTGGCCAGCTCGGTCCAGTGGACGACGTGCCCGGTGGTCGAGCGGAACCGTCCCTCGGTGTACTCCACCTCGTCGCGGGCCACGCCCAGGTGTCCGGCCGCCGCGTCCCGGCCCCGCTCCACCAGGGCCAGGGCCGCTTCGCGGACCGCCATGCCGCCGGTCTGCAACGACCGGGACCCTCCGGTGCCGCCGCCTGCGGGGATCGTCGCGGTGTCGGAGTGGCGTACGTCGACGCGGTCCAGCGCCACGGCGAGCACGTCGGCGGCGAGCATCGCCCACGCGGTGACATGACCCTGCCCGTGCGGGCAGGTGCCTGATCCGACGGTGAACCGACCGGTGGTGTCGACGCGGATCGAGGCGTACTCGCTGCGGGTGTCCGCGCCGGTGATCTCCACGAAGGTGGACAGGCCGATGCCGAGCTGCTGGACGTCGCCGCGCTCGCGGCGGGCCGCCTGCTCGGCGCGTAACGCCGGGTAGTCGGCCTCGGCGAGCACCCGCTCCAGCGCCGCCGGGTAGTCGCCGGTGTCGTAGCGGGCACGGGTGATCGTGGTGACCGGGAAGCTCTCCGGCGGCAGCAGGTTGCGCCGACGCACCTCGGCCGGGTCCAGGCCGATCTCCGCCGCGTACACGTCGACCATCCGCTCCAGCGCGGCGACGGCCTCCGGCTGCCCGGCGCCCCGGTACGACACCACGGGTGTGGTCGTGGTGGTGACGCTGGACGAGCTGAACTTCGCCCGGCTGATCGCGTACGGGCCGGTGAGCATCGTCCGGGTCCAGAACGGCAGGATCGCGCCGATGCGCGGGTACGCCCCGGCGTCCTGCACGACCTCCAGCGCGTACGACACGATCCGCCCGTCGCGGGTGCCGCCCAGCTCGGCGCTCTGGTGCTGGGCCCGGCCGTGCCCGGCGGCGGTCATGCTCTCGCTGCGGGTCTCCGCCCAGCGCACCGGGCGGCCGAGCCGACGGCTGGCCCAGGCGACGAGGACGTCCTCCCGGCTGGCGAACGCCTTGGAGCCGAACGCCCCGCCGACGTCGCCGTTGACGACCTGGACCCGGTCCTCCGGCTCACCGAGGGCCGCCGCGAGCTGGCCGCGCCACAGGTGCACGGCCTGACTGCCGGCGCGGTAGCGCAGCCCGTCCGGCCCCCACTCGGCCTGCCCGGCGCGGGCCTCCAGGGGGCAGGGCGCGACCCGGGGGTTGCGCATCCGCTGCCGGACGACCACCTCGGCGCCCTCGTGCAGCTCGGCGCGTCCGGCCGGGCGCCGAAAGCCCAGTTTGAGCACCATGTTCGTGCCGGCCTCGGGGTGCAGCACCAGCTCGTCGGCGAGGGCCTCCTCGACGTCGACCAGCACCGGCAGGGGCGCGATGTCGGCCGCGACGAGGGCGGCGGCGTCGACCGCCTCGGCGCGGCTGGTCGCCAGCACCGCGGCGACGGGTTCGCCGACGAAGCGCACCACGCCGTCGGCGAGCACCGGGGTGGTCATCTTCTGGTTCAACACCCCGGCCTCGGGGGGCAGCGGCGGCAGGTCCACGTCCGCCGCCGTGAACACCGCGACCACGCCGGGCGCCCGGCGGGCGGCGTCGGTGTCCACGCCCCGCAACCGGCCGTGGGCCACCGTCGAGCGGACGACGACCAGCTCCAGCGAGTCGGGCACCCGCACGTCGTCGACGTACGTGCCGCCGGTGGTGAGCAGGGCGCGGTCCTCGGTACGCCGGACCGGTCGGCCGATCAGTGACATCTGCGACTCCTGGTTGCTGCGGCCCGGCGCCCGCTCAGGCGGGGGTGACGGCGAGCGGGATCGACGCGTACGACCGGAAGAGGGCGCTGGGCTCGCGGACCGGGTCGGCGGCCAGGTCGATGTCGGTGAGCCGGTGCGCGAGCCGCTCGAAGACGACAGCTCCCTCGATGCGGGCCAGCGCGGCGCCGAGGCAGCCGCGTACGCCCCCGCCGAAGCCGACGTGCGGGTTGGGGTGCCGGCCGATGTCGACGCGAGCGGGGTCGGCGAAGACGTCCTCGTCGTGGTTGGCGCAGCCGAGCAGGAGGAAGACCGACCGGCCGGGCCGGATCACCCGGTCGCCGACCGGGATCGGGGCCAACGCCAGCCGCGCGGTGTACTGGATCGGGGCGTCGAACCGGACGAACTCCTCGGCCGCGGTGGCGGCCAGCGACGGGTCGGCGCGCAGCCGACGCCACTCGTCGGGCCGGTCGGCCAGGGCGATGCTGCCGGTGCAGACCATGTTCATGGTCGTCTCGTAGCCGGTGAAGCAGAGGAAGACGATGTTGTCGACGACCTCGTCGATCCCCTCGGCGGGGTCCGCCACGGCGAGCATCCGGTCGAGCAGGTCGCCGTTCGGATCGGCGTGCCGGTCGGCGAGCAGGTCGCGGACGTACCCGCGCAGCCACGCGAGGGCCTCGTCGGCCGCCGCGCGGTCGGCCTCGGGCAGGAACGGCGTGAAGGCCCGGCCCAGCGCCGCCGAGCGGGGCCAGACCTCGGCCCGGGTCCGCGCCGCCGGCAGGCCGATGAGTTCGCACACGACTGTCGCGGCGACCGGGAACGCCAGGTCGGCGACGGCGTCCAGGCGGCCGGCGTCCAGCGCCGGGGCGAGCAGCTCGTCGACGAGGTCACCGACGCGGCTCGCGGTGCGCCGGGCCACGCCGGGGCTGAACGCGCGGACGATCTGCTGGTGCAGCCGGCTGTGGTCGTCCGGATCGCGGGTGGGAATGATGCGGCGGAACACCTCGCGGGAGAGATCCTGTGCCATCCGGAACTGCGGGTCGTCCTCCGGGAAGGTGTTGCTCAGCCGGCGGTCGCGCAGCAGCGCGGCCACGTCCCGGTGCCGGGTCACGCCCCAGCTCGCCGGCCCGAAGCGGCACAGCGGGCCGGCCGCCCGCATCCGCGCGTACGTCGGGTAGGGGTCGGCGACGACCTCGGGCGCGAGCGGGTCCATCCGCGCCGGCAGGACGCGGCCGGCGGGGCTCACGGCCGCACCGCCACGGGCACGCTGGCGTACGAGCGCAGCGTCCCGTCGGTCTGCCGGCGGGCCGGGCCGGCCGGGGTCAGCGTGCCGAAGGTGCGCAGCAGGGTCTCGAACGCGACCTGCGCCTCCACCCGGGCCAGGTAGCCGCCGAGGCAGTGGTGGATGCCGCCGCCGAAGGACAGGTGCGGGTTCTCCGCGCGGGTGATGTCGAGGCGGTCCGGGGCGGCGAACTGGTCGGGGTCGCGGTTGGCGCTGCCCAGCAGCAGGATCAGCACCCGGCCGGCGCGGATGGTGCGCTCGCCGACGTCCAGATCCTCCCGGGCGAGGCGGGCGACGCCCTGGATCGGGGCGTCGTAGCGCAGGAACTCCTCGACGGCCCGGGGGGTCAGGGTCGGGTCCGACCGGAGCAGGGCGAGCTGGTCGGGGTGATCGAGCAGGGCGGCCACCCCGGTGGCGATCAGGTTGGTGGTGGTCTCGAAGCCGGCGAAGAAGGCGAACACCGCGTTGTCCACGATCTCGTCGTCGCCGAGCATGGCGCCGTCGTCGTCGGTCGCGGCCAGCATCCGGGACAGCAGGTCCTCACCGGGTTCGGCGCGACGCCGCTGAAGGATCTCACCGAGGTAGCCGCGCAGCCACTCGACCGCCCGGTCGGCGGCCGGGCGGTCGTCGTCGGGCACGATCGCGGCGAACGCCTTGCTCAGGTCCAGCGCGTACGGGCGGATGCGCTCGTGGTCGGCCGGCGGGATGCCCATCAGGGCGCAGACCACCATCACCGGCAGGGGAAAAGCGAGATCCGAGACCGCGTCGAAACGTCCGGTGCGGGTCGCCGGGGCCAGCAGCTCGGTGACCATCTGCTCGATGCGGGGGCGCAGCCGGCGGACCAGGGCGGGGCTGAACGCCTTGGCCATCAGCCGCCGCAGCCGGCCGTGCTCGGGCGGGTCGCGGTAGAGGATGATGCTGCCGAAGAAGTCGCCGGCCGCGCCGTCGCCGGCCGACATCCGGTGGTAGGCGACCGGGAACTCGCTGCCCAGGCGCGGGTCGCGGACCAGCCGGGCGACGTCGGCGTAGCGGGTGACACCCCAGCTGCCGGGGCCCATCCGGCACAGCGGGCCGGCCGCCCGCAGCGCCGCGTAGGTGGGATAGGGGTCGGCCACCACCGCGGGATCACGGGCGTCGAATCTCGGCGGCATGCCGGTACGGGCCGAGGTCATGCCCGCCAGTATGCTCAACCAAAGATACGAGAAACAAGTACTTCCGAGATACGCGAAACACTATTAGGCTTCCGAGCCATGACCGAGACCGTGGTGAGCGCTGACCCCCGGATCATCGCGATGGAGTTGCTGATGAAGGCCCCGGCCACCGTCAGCAGCCCGTACCCGCACTACCACGCGCTGCGGACCGCAGCGCCCAAGTACCGGATGGAACAGCCCGGTCAGGGTGTGGGTTGGGTGCTCACCGCGTACGACGACTGCCGGGCCGCGCTGCGCAACCCGTCGCTGGACAAGTCCGCGCAACGCCCCCGGATGGGCGACTCCCGTGGCCGCGAGGGCGCCCGCACCCTGCTGTTCCTCGACGGGCCGGAGCACACCCGGCTGCGCGGGCTGGTCAGCCGGGTGTTCACCCCGCGGCGTACCGAGACCCTGCGCCCCCGACTGACCGCCTTCGTCGACGGGCTGCTCGACGACATCACCGCCCGCATCGGCCCCGGCGGCGGCGAGGTCGACATCGTCGGCTCGTTCGGCTTCCCGCTGCCGGTCATGGTGATCGGCGAGCTGGTCGGCGTGCCGCCGGAGGACTGGCCGCTGCTGCGCCGGCTCACCCGCGCCGCGTCCGGCGGGCTGGAGATCTTCGCCCCGGAGGAGGTGCTCAAGGCATCCGATCAGGCGCTCGGCGAGATGGAGGAGTACTTCGCCGACCTGGTCCGCAAGCGCCGCGAGGATCCCCGCGACGACCTCGCCTCCGCGCTCGGCCAGGTCGAGATCGACGGTGACCGGCTCTCGGTCGACGAGCTGATCCAGGTGATCGTGCTGCTCTTCGGCGCCGGCTTCCAGACCATGACCGACCTGATCGGGCTCGGCACGCACGCGCTGTGCCGCAACCCCGACCAGTTGCAGCGGCTGCGCACCGAACCGGAGCTGACCCGCTCCGCGGTCGAGGAGCTGCTGCGTTTCGACTCCCCGGTGCACGTGCTGGGCCGGGCCGCCTTCGAGGACACCACCTTCGTCGACGGCACCCCGCTCAAGAGCGGCGAACACGTCATCACCCTGATCGGCGCGGCCAACCGTGACCCGGCCCGCTACGCCGACCCGGACCGGCTCGACATCGCCCGTTTCGCCGGCGCCGAACCGCCGGAGACGCCGCTGTCGTTCGCCTGGGGCCCGCACCACTGCCTCGGCGCGCAGCTCGCCCGCGCCGAGGGGCAGATCGCCTTCCGCCGCCTGGTGGACCGGTTCGCGGTCATCGAGCTGGCCGACCCGGACGCCGACGAGATCGACCTCGAATGGCGGCACAGCAGCACGTTCCGGGGCCTGGAGGAGCTGCGCGTCCGGCTCGTCCCGGCCTGAGCACCAGCGAACCACCACGCGCCGACCAGGAGGGGGAGTCCATGCCGGAGGCGGTGATCGTCGAGGCGGTGCGGACGCCGATCGGCCGGCGCGAGGGTGCGCTGTCCGGCCTCAAGGCCGTGCAGCTGCTGCGGCACGTGCAGGTCGAGGTGCTGCGCCGCTCCGGCATCGCACCCGGCGAGGTGGAGCAGATCATCGGCGGTTGCGTCACGCAGGTCGGCGAGCAGAGCCTCAACGTCACCCGCAACGCCTGGCTCAACAGTGGACTCGACTACGAGGTCGCGGCGAGCACCGTCGACGCCTCCTGCGGCTCCGCGCAGCAGGCCAACCACCTGGTCGCGGCGCTCATCACCGCCGGCGCCATCGACGTGGGCATCGCCTGCGGCGTGGAATCGATGAGCCGGGTGCCCGTCGGCACCAACCTCTACCAGGGGCCCGGCCACTACAAGACACCCGACTACCCGTACGACGATCCGCCGAAGGCGCAGTTCGGCGGCGCCGAGCGGATCGCGGCCCGGCAGGGGCTGACCCGCGCGGACGCCGACGCCTACGGGCTGCGCTCGCAGCAGCGCGCGGCGCGGGCCCGCGACGAGGGCCGCTTCGACCGGGAGATCACGCCCGTGCCGCTGCCCGACGGCAGGTCGGTCGACGCCGACGAGGGCATCCGCGACACCACCGCCGACGGGCTGGCCGCCCTGCGTCCGGTGCTCCCGGACGGCATCCACACCGCCGGCACCACCTCGCAGATCTCCGACGGCGCCGCGGCGATCCTGTGGATGTCGCGGGAGCGGGCCGACGCGCACGGCCTGCGGCCCCGGGCCCGGCTGGCGCACCAGGTCGTCACCGGCGCCGACCCCTACTACCTGCTCGACGGCCCCACGGTGGCCACCCGCAAGCTGCTCAAGCGCGCCGGCAGGACCCTCGACGACATCGACGTCGTGGAGGTCAACGAGGCGTTCGCCGCGGTCGTGCTGTCCTGGGCCGCGCACCACGACGCCGACCTGGACCGGGTCAACGTCAACGGCGGCGCCATCTCGCTCGGGCACCCGCTGGGCAGCAGCGGCACCCGGCTGCTGGTGACCGCCCTGCACGAGCTGGAACGCGCCGACGGCGAGGCCGCCCTGGTCACCATGTGCTGCGGCGGCTCGCTCGGCACGGCGTCGCTGCTGGTGCGGGAGTAGGCGGCATGGACACCGAGACGCGCACCGCGCCGGCCCGCGACGCCGCGGCCTTCTACGCCGACGCCCGCCACGACCTGACCGGGCCGTTGCACGGCGTACGGGTCCTGGACGTCACGAAGGTCTGGTCCGGCCCGATCGCGAGTTGCGTCCTGGCCGACCTCGGCGCGGACGTCCTGCGCGTGGAGATGCCCGGCAACCGGGAGGGGTTGATGCCCCCGGACATTCCCGGCACCGGCCTGTCCTGGTTCCGGCAGAGCGTGCACCGCAACAAGCGCAGCATCGGGCTCGACCTGCGCCGCCCCGGCGCGGCCGCGGTCTTCCTGCGGCTCGTCGCCACCGCGGACGTGGTGGTGGAGAACTACAAGCCCGGCACGCTGGACGCCTGGGGCGTCGGCTACCAGGCGTGCCGTGCGGTCCGGCCGGACGTGGTGCTGGTCTCCGTCTCCGGCTACGGCCAGTACGGCCCCGACGCGCAGCGACCCGGGTACGACCCGACCACCCAGGCGGCCGCCGGCTGGATGGCGCTCAACGGCGACCCCGACGGCGCTCCGCTGAAGGCGCCCACCTTCCTCGCCGACGACCTCGCCGGGCTGCACGCGGTGATCGGCGCGCTCGCCGCGCTGCGCCACCGCGACCGCACCGGCGAGGGTCAGCACGTCGACGTGAGCATGCTCGACTCGCTGCTGTTCTCCAGCAACGGCTACCTCACCCTCGGCGCGACCGGGGTGCCGCTGCGCCGCTGGGGCGACCAGGCCGACTTCGTGGTGCCGGCCGGCTGCTTCCGGTGCGCCGACGGCCACGTCTACGTGGCGGTCGCCCTGGACCGCTCCTGGCGTCGCCTGGCCGAGGTCGTCGGCCGCCCGGAACTGGCCCGCGCGCCGGGGTACGCGACGAACGAGGAACGCCGCGACAACCGCGCCACGGTCAACGCGGTCCTCGCCGACTGGTGCGCCGGGCGGAGTTGCGCCGAGGTGGTCGACATCCTCGACGCCAACGGGATCACCGCCGAGCGGGTGCGGACCTTCGCCGAGGCCGCGACCGACCCGCAGGTGCACGCCCGGGCCATGGTGCAGGAGACGGTGCTGTCCAACGGCAGCACCGCGCCGCTGACCGGGCCGGCGGTCAAGTTCTCCCGGACACCGACCGCCGTCCGCTCCGGCGCCCCCGAGCCCGGCGCGGACACCGACCGGGTTCTCGACGAGGTGGGCGTCGACGCGGCCACGCGTGACCGGCTGCGCGCGCAACGGGCCATCGGATGAGCAGGGGGTGACATGACAACGGCAGGCGACGCGCCGCGCTGCGCGCTGGTGACCGGGGTGTCCCGGGGAATCGGCCGGGCCGTCGCGCTGCGACTCGCGGCGCAGGGGTATGCGGTGGCGGGCTGCTACAGCGCGCCGAGCGAGGCCGCGGACAAGACCCGGGCGGAGGTCGAGGCGTACGGGGTCGGGTCGTGGTTCGGGCCGTGCGACGTGACCGACCCGAACGCGGTCGACGCGTTCGTCACCGCCGCCGAGCAGCACCTCGGGCCGCTCACCGCGCTGGTCAACAACGCCGGCATCACCCGGGACCGGCCGCTGGTGCTGATGGCCCCGGACGAGTGGCACGACGTGATCGGCACCAACCTCACCGGCACCTGGAACACCTGCCGGACCGTCGCGTTCCGCTTCCTCAAGCGACGCCGCGGCGCCATCGTCAACCTGTCCTCGGTGGCCGGGATCACCGGCAACACCGGGCAGACCAACTACGCCGCCAGCAAGGCCGGCATCATCGGGCTCAGCCTGTCGCTGGCCAAGGAGGTCGCCGGGTACGGCGTACGGGTCAACGTCGTCGCCCCCGGTTTCATCGAGACCGACATGACCGCCGCGCTGCCGGCGAAGCTGCGCGAGCAGGCGTTGGGGCAGATCCCGCTGGGCCGCTTCGGTGCGCCCGCCGACGTCGCCGACCTGGTCGAGTTCCTGCTCTCCGACCGCGCCGGCTACGTCACCGGCCAGGTGATCCGGGTGGACGGGGGGATCGTGCTGTGACCGCCGCACCCGCGTTCAGCGCCGCGACCCGCCCCGTCGACACGTACGAGGCCGCGGCGGCGCCTCTGCCGGCCATCGACTGGGTCGAGGTGTCCGCCGGGCCGCGTGGCGGGATCAGCCTGCGCGCCGGCACCACCGTCGACGCCGCGGACGTCTACCTGGCCGGGCACTTCCCCGAGCTGACCGTCTATCCGGGCGTGTTCACCCTGGAGACGATCGGGCAGGCCGTGACGTCGGCGGTCGGCTACTGCGCCGGCCGGCTGCCCCAGCTGCACCGGTTGCGATCCGCCCGGTTCCTCGCCCCGCTGCTGGCCGGCGACACGCTCATCGTCGAGGCGTCGGTCGGCCCGGTCGGCGACGACCAGTCCTTCGACGTCGCCGCCCGGTGCGTACGCGGCGACGGGGTCCACGCGGCGACGGTGCGCGCCGTCTACCGCTGGCCGAGCGCGGACGGCGGGAACGCCTGATGAGACTCGACCATGGCGAGCTGCGGGCCCTGCTGCCGCACCGGTACCCGATGCTGCTGCTCGACCGGGTCGACAGCGTCGAGCCGGGAGTGAGCCTGGAGGCCGTGAAGGCGGTCACCGGCTGCGAGCCCTGCTATCGGGGGATCGCCGAGGGGCAGGCCCCCGACCGGTACGCCTACCCGGCCTCGCTGCTGATCGAGTCGTTCGGTCAGGGCGCGGCGGTGCTCTGGCTGCTGTCGCGCGGGCCGGGCACGACCGGGCTGCCGATGTTCACCGCGGCCCGGGACTGCGTGCTGCTGCGCCCGGTGTACCCGGGCGACGTGATCCGGCACCGGGTTCGACTGGAACAGGTCGTGCACGGTGCCGCGTTCGCCGCCGGATCCAGCTGGGTGGGGACCGACCAGGTGGCGGAGTTCGGCTCGATGATGGCGGTCGTCCGACCGGTCGACGCCATCGCGGAGCGGAAACGATGAGAGGAAGAGGGAACCCCGATGAGTGAACGCGACAAGCACATGGCGGAGCTGCGGGAGATCGTGGCGGAGGTGCTCGAGTTGGAACCCGAGGAGGTCGCCGACACCGCCGACTTCGTCGAGGAGTACGAGGCGGACTCGTTGCGGGCGATCGAGATCCTGGCCCGGATCGAGAAGAAGTACAAGGTGGAGATCCCGCAGGCCGAGTTGAACGAGATGCGCAGCCTCAAGGCCGTCCACGAGGTGGTGGCGCGACACGCCGGCTGGCAGGACTGACCGTGCACCGCGTGGTCGTCACCGGGCTCGGGCCGGTGTCCGGCATCGGCATCGGCGTGAACGAGTTCACCGCCGGGCTGCGCTCCGGCCGGTCGGCCGCCGCGCCCATCACGAGCTTCGACGCGAGCGGATTCCCGCACCACTTCGCCGGTGAGGTGCCCGCGTTCCGGCCGGAGGCGCTGCTGCGGAGGCTGCGGGTCGCCGACTGGGGCCGCTCGGCGCTGTTCGCGGCGGCGGCTGCCCGGCTGGCCGCGATGGACGCGGGTCTGTCGCTGCCGGCCACCGACCCGGCGCGCGTCGGCGCGGTCGTCGGCACCACCAGCGGTGAGTCCACGGTGGTGGAGCAGCTGACCGCCGAGCTGGTGGCCGGCGGCTACCCGGCCATGTCCGCCGAGGCGCTGCGGCAGGCGCCGGCCGAGCGGCTGTCCTATGCGGTGAGCGCGGAGCTGGGGCTGGCCGGGGAGTCGGTCACCCTCACCACCGCCTGTTCGGCCAGCAACTACGCCATCGGGTACGCGTACGACCTGTTGTGCTGGGGTGAGGCGGACGTGATGGTGGCCGGCGGCGCCGATTCGGTGTGCCGGTGGGCGCACGCCGGCTTCTACCGGCTCGGCGCACTGACCGAGCGGGCCTGCCGGCCGTTCGACCGGGACCGCTCCGGCATCCTCACCGGTGAGGGCGGCGCGGCCCTGGTGCTGGAGACCCTGGAGCACGCGCAGGACCGGGGCGCCCGGATCTACGCCGAGGTGCTCGGGTACGGCGTCAACTGCGACGCCCACCACATGGTCGCGCCCAACGAGGAGAGCGTCGCGGCGTGCATGCGGCTGGCCCAGGAGAACGCCGGCGTCAAACCGGAGGACATCGACTACATCAGCACGCACGGCACCGGCACACCCGCCAACGACCTGTGCGAGGCGCGGGCCATCCGGGCGGTGTTCGGCGACCGGGTGCCGCCGGTCAGCTCGATCAAGTCGATGCTCGGCCACACGATGGGCGCGGCGAGCGGGTTCGGCGCGATCGCCACCACGCTGGGCATCCGGCACGGGTTCCTGCCCCCGACCATCAACTGGGCCACCCCCGACCCGGAGCTGTCGTGGATCGACCCGGTGCCGAACACGGCCCGGCCGGCCACGGTGCGGGTCGCGCAGAACAACGGCTTCGCGTTCGGCGGCAACAACGCCATCACGATCTTCGGGGCGATCCGGTGACCGGCCTGGTGACCGGCTGGGGAGTGCTCAGCGCGGCCGGGGACTCGGTCACCGAGCTGCTGGCCGCCGTCCGCGCCGGCACGGTCGTCGGCGTCGACGTGCGCGACCGCTTCGACGAGCCGCTGCCCACCGAGCAGGCGCCGGCGATCGCCGACTTCGACGTACGCCGGCTGCTGGGCCGCAAGGGCACCAGCTTCCTGGACCGGGCGACCGCGCTGGCCATGGTGGCCTGCGGGCGGGCGCTGGCCGACGGGGGCCTCACCCCCGACGACGACAACCGGCACCGCGTCGGCGTGGTGCTGGGCACCACCACCGGCAGCCTGAAGTCGACGATGGACTTCTCCCGCGAGACGCTGGTGCAGGACAAGCCGTACCTGGTCAACCCGGTGTTGTTTCCGAACACGGTGATGAACTGCGCCAGCGGCCAGGCCGCGATCCGCTACGGGCTGCGCGGCGTCAACGCCACAGTGGCCGGCGGCCCGCTCGCCTTCCTGTACGCGCTGCGCTACGCGCTCAACGCCCTGCGCCGGGGGTACGTCGACGCCCTGCTGGTCGGCGGGGTCGAGGAGTACACGCCGAACACGGCGTGGGCGGCGCAGCTGACCGGCGCCGGCCCGGCCGGTGAGGCCGCGGCGGTCTACCTGCTCTGCCGCCCGACGCCCGGCCGCACCGGGGCGCCGCGCGCCCAGGTGCTCGCGGTGGCCACCGGTTTCCAGCCGGAGCCCAGCGTCGACGGGCTCGCCGGCTGCGTACGTCGGGCGCTGGCCACGGCGAAGGTCCGCCCGGCCGACGTGTGGGCGATCGCCAGCGGCGATCTCGACGCCGACAGCCTGTCCGAGGTGGTGCCGGCGGCCGCGCAGCGGTTGTCGGTGCGTCCGGCGCTCGGTGACTGTCAGTCCGCCACCGGCGCGCTGGCGCTGGGCGTGCTGCTGGGCCGCTACGCCGAGGACCCGGACGCGCGCGGTCGGCCCGCGCTGATCGTCGGGCGGTCCCGCGACGGCGCGGTCGCCGCGGCCGTGGTGCGGGGGTAGGACATGTCCGCCACCATCACCGCCACAGCGGTCCGTACCTGCTTCGGCGACGGCCCGGCCACCGTCGCGGCGCTGCTGCGCGGCGCGTGCGGCGCCGCCGGGCTGCGGCGGTCGGACCCGGCCCGGGTGGGGGTCGGCCACGGCTACCCGATCGACGACGACGCGCCGTTCGGCCCGAGCCGCTGGCTGACCGACTGCGTGGCCGAGGCCGTCGCCGCCGCCGGCCTCGATCCCCGTCGACAGCGGGTGGTCGGTCTCGTCGGCACCGGGCTGCGCGAGTCGGCCGAGGTGGAACGGGCGGCGCTGGCGGGCACGGTCGACTTCCCCGCCGAGCGGCTGCACTTCGCCGACGCCGTCGCCAGCGCGGCGTCCGGCGTGCGGCAGGTGGTCACCCTGGCCAACGCGTGCAGCGCCGGCGGTTCCGCCCTCGCCCTGGCACAGGACCTGGTGGAGACCGGCGAGGCGGACGCCGTGCTGGTCGGCGGCACCGACGGCAGCAGCGCCTCCATGCTCGCGATGATCGGCCGGGTGGCCGCCCGCCCGACCAGCCGGGTGCAGCCCTTCGACGCCGACCGGGCCGGTGTGCTGCTCGGCGACGGCGCGGCGGTGCTGGTGGTCGAGCCGGAACGACCCGGCGGGCTGGCCCGGCTGCTCGCCACCGGGCTGTCCTGCGACGCCGGACACGAGACAGCGCCCGATCCGGCGGGCATCCTGCGGGCGGTCCACGACGCTCACCACCGCGCCGCGCGCCGGCCCGACCAGGTCGACCTGGTGCTGGCGCACGGCACCGGCACGACGCTGAACGACGAGACCGAGGCGCGGGTCATCGCCGAGGTGTTCGCCGGTTGCGAGCCCGGCCCCCTGGTCACCGCCCTCAAGGGCGCCGTCGGCCACACGTCGGGAGGATCGGCGCTGCTCAGCGTCGCTGTCGCCGTCGAGATCCTGCGCACCGGCCGGGTGCCGCCGGTGGTCGGGCTGACCCGGCCGGCGCCCGAGGCGGCCGCGCTGCGCCTGGTCCGCGACGCGGCCGTGCGGGCGGACGTCCGGGTGGCGCAGGTGGACGCGTTCGGCTTCGGCGGTCTCAACGCCGTCACCCTCCTGGAGGCGGTGCGATGACCGGCCGCGCCCACGCCGGGCACCTCGCCCCGACGCCGGATCGCAGCGTGCCGCCGCCCGCGTCCCGCCGGCCGGGCCAGGTGACCCGGCCGGGACGGTCCACGGCGGACACGCCGCCCGGGGCCGACCCGGATCGACCGGTGGCCGCCGTTCTCGCGGCGGCACTGCACCTGCCGGGAGCAAGCCTGCGCGGAGTCGACCTGCCGGCGGGTGTCGGCGGGGCGTGGGTCGCCGACGAGGAACCCGCCTGCCCACCCGAGCGGGCCGCCGACCTGCTGGGACGCAAGGGTCTGCTGGCCAAGGAGCCGGCCACCCGGCTCGCCCTCTGCGCCGTGCACCGGGCGCTGGGCCGCGCGCCGAAGGCGCCCCGCCCGAGCGGGCCGGCGGATCCGCGTACCGCCGTGGTGGTCAGCTCCAACCTGGGCAACGTCGCCACCGTCGGCGACATCGCCCGCCGACTGCGCGAGGGCGGCCCGCGCGAGGTCGGCCCGTTGGAGGCGCCGAACGCCTCCAGCAACGTCATCGCCGGCGCGATCGCCATCTGGTTCCGCTTCGGAGGCCCCAACCTCACCGTCTGTTCCGGGGCCACCGCCGGCCTGGACGCGATCTGGCTGGCCGGGCTGCTGCTGCGTACCGGCCGCGCCGACCGGGCCGTCGTGGTCGGCACCGAGCCGGACGACCCGCAGGCCCAGGCCCTGCACGCCGCCCGGGACGGCGCCACCGCCGCCCGCCCGCTGCGCGCCGGGGCGGCCTGCCTGCTGCTCGGCCGGGTCGACGCCGAGCCGCACCCGTTGGCCCTGCTGGGGCCGGTGCGGTCGGGCGTACCCGTCGACGGCACACCACGCGGCCCGCTGGTCGACGCGGCCGCCGTGGCGGGCGACCACTACGGCGCCGCGGGGGTCGTGCACACGGCGCTGGCCGTACGCCTGGTCGGCGCCACCCCGAACGTCACGGTCCGCTGCGGCGACCCCGTCGACGGCATGCGCGAACTCGACGTCCGGGCGGCGCGGCGATGAGCGGCACGCCACCGGCGGTCGCCGTGCACCGGCTCGCCGGCCCGGACACCGGAACGCCGACCGTGCTGCTCGCGCACGGTATGTCCGACGCCTGGCGGAGCTGGCGACCCCTGGCGCAGCGGCTGCCCACCGGTTGGCGGCTGCTCGCGGCCGAGTTGCCGTGGAAGGCCGGCACCGATCACCGCTGGCGGCGTCGGGGCACCCCGGGCGCCTGGCTCGCCGCCGCCATCCGTGCCCTGGCCACGCCCCCCGACGTCGTGGTCGGCCACTCGCTCGGCGCGAACGCGGTGCTGGAAATGCTCGCCACCGAACCGGACGTCGCGCCGCGCGGGGCGATGCTCATCGCGCCGTTCTACTGCCCGCCCGACCTGGCGGTCACCTGGGCGGTGCACGAGCGGGCGCAGGCCAACTTCGTCCAGATCATCGACGAGGGGCTGCGCCACCGCCTCGGCCCCCGGCTGGCCGACCTGGACGCGGAGACCCTGACCGCCATGCGGGACATCATGGTGGACCGGATCGGGCCGGTCGGCTTCACCACGCTGTTCGACCACTTCACCGCGACCGCCGGCCTGCCGCTGCACGCGGTGACCGTGCCGACCATGGTGCTCACCGGTGGCCGGGACCCCGGCCTCGACGGCCCGCGCGTCGGCGCGCTGCGGGCCGAACTTCCCGACGCGCACGTCGTCGTGGAGCCGGACTTTCACCACTTCTGTCATCTCGACCGGGCGGCCGAGGTGGCCCGACACGTCGCGGGCTTCGTCGAGAAGGTCTGCCCCGACTCCGCGATCCGAGGAGGTACGCCGTGACCACGGCGGTTGAGAACGCATCCGTGACGCTGTCGGCCCGGCCCGGGTTCGAGGGCGCGAACATCCGCACCTGGATCGGCTTCAAGCACTTCGCGTACCTGGTGGAGCAGGGTGTGCTGCAGTGGTTTCGGGAGCGGGGGCACGGCCCCGGCCGGCTCTACCACGAGCACGGGGTGGGGCTGTCGATCCGGGACTGTTCGCTGCTGCTGCCCGCCGTCCTCGACGTCGACGACACCGCGACGGTGGTGGCGAGCACCGCCGCCAACGGCCGGTTCGCGGTGCGGATGGGTGTGCGCCGCGACGCCGACGTCACCGTGTGCCGGGCCCGGGTGCGGGTGGCCCTGGTGCGGGAGGCGGACGTACCGCAGGCGGCGCCGCTGCCGGCGGAGCTGGCCGGCCTGGTCGAGGAGCCGGCCGCCGGCGAGCCGGGTGCCCCCGCCGGCGCGGACCCGGCCGACGAGTTGCGCGCCGCCGGGGCGGGATTCGTGTGGCCGTGGCGGGTGCCCTACTTCTACTGCCAGTACTCGCAGCGGATGCAGCACTCCGGGTACGTCCGGCTGCTGGAGGAGGTGGTGGACCGCTACCTCGCCGACCGGGGTGTGTCGGTGGGCCGGATGCTGCGCGAGCGGGGCTGGATCCCGGTGGTCTCCCGCGCCCGCATCGAGGTGCTCGGCGACGCCCACCTCGACGAGCCCGTGTGGGTCAGCTTCACCGTCACCGACGTGCTCAAGGACGTCACGTACGACGCGCGGATGGACTGCCACGTCGTCCGCGACGGTCGCCTGGTCCGGGTGGCGACGGCCAGCATCCTGCACGGGTACGCGGTCAGCCGCGGCCCGGAGGCGGGCCGGCTCGCCACCCTCGACGGGGACACCGTGGCGGCGTTGACCGGCGGGCGGCGGTGATGGCCACCAAGCAGCCCCGCCTGTACTTCTCCTTCCGCAGCCCGTACAGCTGGCTGGCCGTGGAGCGGCTGACCCGGGCGCTGGGCCGGCCGCAGGAGGTGCTGGAGTTCATCCCCTACTGGGACCCGGACGCGCGGACGCGGGAGGCGCTGACCGCCCGTGGCGGCGCCTTCCACTACGTGCAGATGAGCAAGCCGAAGCACCTGTACCTGCTCCAGGACGCCAAGCGGCAGGCCCAGCGGCTGGGCCTGTCGATGCGCTGGCCGATCGACATCGACCCGTGGTGGGAGGTCCCGCACCTGGGCTGGCTGGCCGCCCGGGAACAGGGCGCGGGGGAGGCGTTCTACCGGGAGGTGATCGCCGCCCGCTGGCAGCGGGGCGAGAACGTGTGCACCCCCGAGGTGATCGCCGAGGTCGCCGAGCGGGCCGGGGTGGACCCGGCGGTGGTGCTCGGCGCGGTGGAGGACGAGACCGTCCGGGCGGCCGGGGCGCAGTGCCTGCTGCGGGCGTACGAGGAGGACATCTTCGGCATCCCCTACCTGCGGCTGGGTCCACACCGGTTCTGGGGCGTGGACCGGGTCGACGACTTCCTCGCCGCGTACGCCGAGCGGACCGGCACGCCGGTCGCGCCCCCCGCGGTGCCGGCGGGCGTGGGCGGGTACGACACCGACACCGGAGGCGGCTGTGGCTGAGCGACGAGACCCGGAACAGGAACGCGCCCACCGCCGCCGGCAGTTGGTCCTCACGCTGCGCGCGTTCGCCCTCGCGGGGTTCGACGAGGGCGCTGGCGGCCACGTCACCGCCCGGGACCCGATCGAGCCGGACACCTTCTGGATCAACCCGTTCGGCCGGCACTTCGCCCATGTGCGCGACGACGACCTGCTGCGCGTCGACCACACCGGCGACGTGGTCGACGGCTCCGGCCGGATCAACCCCGCCGGGTACGCCATCCACTCGGCCATCCACAAGGCCCGCCCGGACGTGGTGGCCGCCGCGCACACCCACTCGATCCACGGTCGGGCGTTCTCGGCGCTCGGCCGGCCGCTCGCGCCGATCACCCAGGACGCGTGCGCCTTCTTCGAGGACCACGAGGTCCACGACGAGTACGGCGGCGTCGTCCTCGACGGCGCGGAGGGTGACCGCATTGCGGCGACGCTGGGCACCGGCAAGGCCGTCGTCCTGCGCAACCACGGGCTGCTCACCGTCGGCGGCTCGGTGGCCGAGGCGGCCTGGTGGTTCCTGGCGATGGACCGCTGCTGCCAGGTGCAGCTGCTCGCCCAGGCAGCCGGCGAGCTGGTGGTGATCCCCGCCGACGCGGCCCGGGCCGCGCGGGCGGACATCGGCACCGCGCAGATCGCCCGACTGAACTTCCGGCCGGTCGCGGAGCACGTCCTGGCTGTCAGCCCCGACCTCACGCACGGCACCACGCCCAGACAGGAGTGACGAGTGGCCGAGCTGCTGAAGACCATGGTCCGGGACCGGGCCGGCGACGTCGCGCTGACCGACGAGCGGACCACCCGGACGTGGGCGGAGCTGGACCGGTCGGTGGACCGGTGGATCGGCGTGCTGCGCGGGGCCGGCCTGGACGTCGGTGACCGGGTGGCGTTCGTGCTCGGCAACCGGCACGAGACGTTCGAGGCGCTGCTCGCCTGCGTGCACGCGGGTCTGGTGGCGGTGCCCGTCAACTGGCACCTCACCGCGCCGGAGATCGCCCACATCCTGACCGACTGCGGCGCGCGGGCGGTGCTCACCGAGGAGGCGTACGCGCCGACGGTGCGCGACGCGGTGGCGCGTACGCCGGGCGGCCCCGACCTGCTGGTGACTGTCGACGGCGGGGACGGGTTCACGGCGGTGGACGACCTGCCGGCGGGCCCGGGCGTCCCGGCGCTCTCCGGCGGCGTGCTGCTCTACACCTCGGGCACCAGCGGACGCCCCAAGGGAGTGGTCAACCCGCTGCTCAAGGTGGGCGCCCCGATCGACCGGGTGGCCGCCACCACCGAGGCGCTCGGCGGCGGCCTGGGCATTCCGACGCAGGGGCAGGCGCTGCTGGTCGGCCCCTGGTACCACTCGGCGCAGTTGTTCTTCGCCCAGTTTCCGCTGCTGCGCGGCTGTGGGCTGGTGCTGCGCCGCGGGTTCGACCCGGTCGAGGTGCTGCGCGTGATCGACGACGAGAAGATCACCATCAGTCATCTGGTGCCGACCCAGTTCATCCGCCTGCTGCGGGTCGACGCGGGGACCCGGGCGGCGTTCTCCGGCGCCAGCCTCGCCCGGATCTGGCACGGCGGCGGCCCCTGCCCGCCGGAGACCAAGCGGGCGATGATCGAGTGGTGGGGGCCGGTGTTCGTGGAGTACTACGCCGCGACCGAGGCCGGCATCGTCACCCTGGCCGACTCGCACACCTGGCTGGCCCGGCCGGGCACGGTGGGCCGGCCGGCGCCGCCGACCGAGGTGGTGGTGGTCGACGACGAGGGCCGGCCGGTGCCCGCCGGGCAGGAGGGCCGGGTGGCCGTCCGGCGGCCCCCGGGCCGGGGGTTCCACTACCACAACGCTCCGGAGCAGACCGAGCAGGCGCACGTCGCCCCGCACACCTTCACCGTCGGCGACCTGGGCCACCTGGACGCCGACGGCTACCTGTTCCTCACCGGCCGCTCGGCGGAGCTGATCGTCACCGGCGGCGTGAACGTCTATCCCGCCGAGGTGGAGGCGGTGCTGTCGACGCACCCCGCCGTGCAGGACAGCGTGGTCATCGGTGTGCCGGACGACGAGTTCGGCGAGCAGGTCCGGGCGGTGGTGCAGCTCGATCCGGCGTGGCCGGTCCAGGGCGTCGAGCAGGCCCTCGACGCGCACTGCCGGACCAGCCTGGCCGGCTTCAAGGTGCCGCGCTCGTACGAGGTGGTCGACCGGATCCCGCGCGAGCCCACCGGCAAGGTGCCCCGCCGGGCGTTGCGGGACCGCTACCGGCGGGCCACGGTGTCGCCGGGCCTGCTCGCGGACCCGGCGACCTTCCTGACCGGCGTGCCGCACGACGAGTTCGCCCGCCGCCGACGGGCGGCGCCGGTGGCCTGGGTCGAGGAGGTCGAGCTGACCCGCACCGACCAGGACCGGTCGGTGCGGTCCCGGGGGCCGGGTTTTTGGGCCGTCACCCGCCACGCCGCGGTGTCCGCGGTGTCCCGTGACCCGGCGACGTTCTCGTCGGCGGCCGGCGGGGCGTTCCTCGCCGACCCCCGGACCCCGGAGGATCTGCACCGCAACCGGCAGCTTCTGATCAACATGGACGCTCCGGAGCACGCCTGGGTGCGGCGGCTGGTGGCGGGGGCGTTCACACCCCGCGCGGTGGGTCGCCTCGGTGAGCTGGTGACCCGGCATGCCGAGGAGGTCATCGCCCGGGCGGTGGCCGCGCGCGACATCGACGTGGTGGCGGACCTCGCGGCCGAGCTGCCGCTGCTCGTCCTCACCGACCTGCTCGGTGTGCCCCGGGCGGACCGCCGGTTGCTGTTCGAGTGGAGCAACAACCTGGTCGGGTTCGACGATCCCCGCTACGGCGGTGGCAGCGTGCAGCGCTACCGGGACACCTTCGCGGGGGCCTTCTCCTACGTCCGGCAGCTGGCGGCCCAGCGACGGGCCGCGCCCACCGACGACCTGCTGAGCCTCCTCGTGCACGCCGAGGCCGACGGCCGGGGCCTGACCGACGCGCAGCTGTGCCAGCTGTGGCTGCTGCTGGTCATCGCCGGCAACGAGACCACCCGGCACCTCATCTCCAACGGGGTGCAGGCGTTGCTGGAGCATCCCGAGCAGCGGGACCGGCTGATCGCCGAGCCCGACCTGACCGCGAGCGCGGTGGAGGAGCTGCTGCGCTGGGTCACGCCGATCATGCAGTTCCGGCGCACCGCCACCCGCGACACCGTCCTCGACGGAACCCGCATCGCCGCCGGGGACAAGGTCGTCGTCTACTACATCTCGGCCAACCGGGACCCGGCCGCGTTCACCGATCCCGACCGGCTGGATCTCGCCCGCGATCCCAACCCGCACCTGGCGTTCGGTATCGGTCCGCACTTCTGCCTGGGCGCGCACCTGGCGCGGCTGGAGATGGCGGCCTTCCTCACCGCGATCCGTCCGCATCTGGCCCGGCTCCGACTGACCGGGCCGGTACGCCGGATGCGGACCAACTTCATGAACGCCGTCACCGCGATGCCCGCGCGCTTCGACGTCGCGCCGGAAGGGGAGTGACCCCATGCCACTGGACCTGCACTGGTTCCTGCCGACGCACGGAGACGGCCGTGACCTGGCCGAGCCCGCCCGCGGTGGCGGAAGCCGGCCGGCCCGGATCACCCGCCGCCCGCCGGATATCGGCTATCTGGCGCAGGTGGCGCGCGCCGCCGACCGGTTGGGTTTCGCCAGTGTGCTCACGCCCGCCGGGCTTTTCTGCGAGGACCCGTGGGTGGTGGCGTCCGCGCTGGCCGCGCAGACGCAACGGCTGAAGTTCATGATCGCGTTACGGCCGGGGCTCGCCTCGCCCACGCTTGTCGCCCAGATGGCCGCGTCCCTGCAACGTGTCTCGGCGGGCCGGGTGCTGCTCAACATCGTGGCCGGCAGCGACCCGGACGAGCAGCGCCGCTACGGCGACTGGCTGGACCACGACGCCCGCTACGCCCGCGCGGAGGAGTTCCTCACCGTGCTGGGTGGACTGTGGACCGGCCAGCCGGTCGACCACAGCGGCGAGCACTACCGGGTGAAGGCCGCCCTGCTGGCCCGGCCGCCGGCCACCGCTCCGGCCGTGTTCCTGGGCGGGTCCTCGCCGGCGGCGCAGCGGGCGGCCGCCCGGCACGCGGACGTGTACCTGGCCTGGGGTGAGACACCGGCCCAGCTCGGCGAGCTGCTGGGTCGGGCACGTGAGCAGGCGGCGGAGGCCGGCCGCACGCTGCGCACCGGGAGTCGGCTCCACGTGATCACCAGGGACACCGCGCGGGAGGCGTGGGCCGAGACGGACCGTCTCCTCGCCGGCGTCGACCAGGCGCGGATCGCCGCCGCTCGGCAGCGCTTCGCGCGTACCGACTCGGAGGGCCAGCGGCGGGCGGCGGCGCTGCACGCCGACGGCAACGCCCGGATGGAGGTGTACCCGAACGTCTGGGCGGGCTACTCCCTGATCCGGCCCGGTGCCGGCGCGGCGCTGGTGGGCAGCCACGAGGAGGTCGCGGAGCGGATCGCCGAGTACCACGCCGCCGGGGTGGACCATCTGATCCTGTCCGGGCAGCCACACCTGGAGGAGGCGTACTGGTTCGGCGAGGGCGTGCTGCCGCTGCTGCGCCACGACGGCCTCCTGAGTGGCGGGGCCGACGCGGACGACGGGGCCGGCACGCACGACGGGGCCGCCCGGCGGACCCCGGAGCTGGCGGTGGGCCGATGACCGGGCCGGTCGCGGGGTTGCCGATGACCGCGCTGATCGGCAACCCGAAACCCCATTCCCGTACGCGGACCGTCGCGTTGGCCACCGCGGCGGCACTGCACTCCCGACTGACCCACGGCCCGACCCCCGTCGGAACGCCGACGGTGATCGACCTGGCCGAGCTGACGGCCGAGCTGGTCGGTCAGGGCAGCCGGCCGGAGACGCTCGACGAGGTGCTGGAGGCGGTACGCCGACCGGGGCTGCTGCTGGTGGCCAGCCCCACGTTCAAGGCGGCGTACAGCGGCTTGCTGAAGCTCTTCGTCGACGTGCTGCCCCGGGGTGCGCTCACCGGGGTGGTGGCGGTGCCGTTGATGACCGCCGCCCGGTCCGGTCACCGGCACATCGTCGACACCTACCTGGGCGCCCTGCTGGCCGAGGTGGGCGCGTGCGTGCCCACGGCGGGCCTGTGCGTGCTGGAGCGCGAGTTCGACACGGCGGAGGTCGGCATCGAGCGCTGGTTGGACCGGGCGACGCCGGCGGTGGTGGACGCGCTGGCCGTGGTGCCCGGCGTGCCGGCCGAGCCCGGAGTCAGCCGGCGTTGACCTCGGTGTCGTGCTTGCGGCGCATCCGGCTGATCCAGCCCTGTGCCGTGTGCACCGGAACGTCGAAGTGCTCGGCGACGCGGCTGATCGTGCCGACCTGCTCGTAGACCGCCTCCAGGTCCGCCGGGTCGGGTGCCCGGCGGTACGCGCGACCGGCCTTGAGTCGGCTGAGCCGGTCCGGTTCGCCGGCCCGGCGTGCCGGTCGGGGCGGCTGCGGCCGGGGTGCGGCGGTGGTGGTCGCGGTGGTCGCGGGGACCGGCCCGACCGTCACGGCCGGACGGGGTGCGGCCTCGGCGCGACTCCGGTCCCGGTCCTGCGGGGGGATGAAGGCGCGCAGCAGGGCGTCGAAGTCGACGTACGGCAGCTCGCCGGTCAGCCCGGCGCTCTGCGGCGCGCGGACGGTGAGCTCCCGCACGACCGGGTGGCCGTTGCCGGTCTCCAGACGCACGACGGTCTGGGCCACCGGGCCGGTGATCTCCTCACCGTCGTCCTCCACGGGCACGATGGTGATGATGTATTGACTCACGACGATGCCTTTCCTGCGCATCTCCGGGCGAGCCAGTGCGGCTTCCGGCCCCCCGGTCAGCCCTGTCGGGTTTGACCGGTGGTGGGAGACAAGATATCAGATTCCCGCAGGCAGAAGGCGAGATATCCGACACTCGTCACGGGACGCCTATCCTTCATCTGCGTTTTATTGTGGGCATTAACGCTCAAATCGGGCCCTGCGGGTCGCAGACCCTCGATCCTCGACAGCGGATCGCGGGTCGACAGCCCGGGACACCAGCAACGCGGCCAGCCCGGCCCGCGACGACACCCCCGTCTTGCGGAAGATCCGGGTCAGGTGAGCCTCCACCGTCTTGACTGTCACGTACACCTGGTCCGCCGCCTCGGCGTTGCTCGCACCGGCCGCCACCAGCCGGGCGATGTCCCACTCCCGCCGCGTCAGGGTCAGCTCCCCGCCCGCGGCCGCGGCCGGCAGACGGCCTGCGGCCCCGGCCGCGCGGCTCTGCTCGCCGGCCACCGAGCGGCGCAGCGGCGGGGAGTCGACCAGCTCCGCGATGCGGCGGGTCTCGGCGAGTTCGACCTCCGCCGCCGACCACTCCCGGGCCTCGCACAGAGCCCGCGCCCGCACCAACCGCGCCGACGCCTCCTCCAGCCTCCACCCCAGACTCGCGAACGAGTCCGCGGCCGCGGCGGCCAGCTCGGCGGCGCAGCGCGGATCCGCCTCCAGGGTCAGCCGCGCCCGGGCCGTCCGGGTCAACGCGCTCTGCCCCCGCAGCCCCAGCCGCTCGGCGTACCCCTCCGCCACGTCCAACCAGCGCCTGGCCTCGTCGCACCGACCGGCCTTGTGGGCCATCTCGGCCAGGGCCGAGGCCCAGCAGGCCCGGTTGGTCAGCTCGACCTGGTCGAGACCATCCCCGCCGCAGGCGCGCAGCAACGTCGCCGTCGAGCCGGCCCGGTCCCCGGCCAGGAAGCGCAGACGCACCGACACGCGCTGACTCGCCCCGTCGTACCAGTTCTCGCGGCGGGTGCTGGCGTCCAGCACGGCGGTGTCCGCCAGGTGGCGGGCCGCCTTCGGGCCGCTGCGCCAGGCCACCGCGATGGCCCGGTACGCGCGCGCCAGCGCCACCATCGGGTCGATGCCCATGGCGACGGCCACCTCCTCGGCGTCCTCACCCTCGACCCGGGCCCGGTCCAGGCTGCCCAGTCGGGCGGTCACCGCGCAACGGCCGACCAGCAGCCAGGGAGTCAGCGCCACCAGACCCGCGCGGCAGCAGATGTCCAGCGCGCGGTCGAAGTGGTGCAGGGCCGAGCGCTCCCGCTCGTGGAAGTATTCGGCCCAGCCCAGCAGGGCCAGCAGGTCCGGGTGCCGGGCAAGGTCGGTGTCGGCGAACGCGTCCACCTCGGACGACGCCCGGTCCAGCGTCTCGGGCGCCCGGATCCCACAGTCGGTGTACGCGGCCACGAACGACTGCACCACCGCCGCGGTGGTCGAGCTGACCGCCGAGCCGGTCCGCTCCGCCAGCAGGCTCAGACTCCGGGCGTGCTCGGCCGCGTCGGGCGCTGCACAGAGGGCGCCGGCGATCGCCGCCTCGACGGTCAGCAGGAACTGCGTGTGCGGCTCCACCCGCCCGTCCCGGTACGGCAGCAGCAGCGCGTACGCGTCGAACGGCCGACCCAGCAGGCGCTCCACCCGCGCCCGTGCGGCCACCGCCCGCAGCCGCTGGTCGCAGTCGGCGAGAGGGCGGCGGGTGAGTTCCTGTAACAGGGTGCGGGCCTGGCGCAGTTGACCCGCGCCGACCAGCGCGTCCGCCATCGCGAACTCCAGCCGCGTACGGCGTGGCTCGGTGACCTCGGCGGCGGGCAGCAGCCGCTGGACGTTGGTCAACCACCGGATCGCATCGAGCCGGGGCACGAGACCGCTCTCCGCCGCCTCGATCAGCGCGTCGGCGGTCGCCGGTTCGGCGCACTGCCCGCTGGCCGACAGGTGTTCGGCGTACCGGGTGACCGGATGCCCGAGCTCGCGCAGGACGCGGGCCGCCGTCGCGTGCAGGCGTCGCCGCCGGCCGGGGGACAACGCCCGGTACACCACAGTGCGGTCCACCTCGTGACGGAACCGCAGGGTCGACGCCTCGGTGGGGTCGGTCCGCAGCAGGTCGGCGGCCACCAGCGCGTCGAGCAGGTCGCTGGTGACCTCGGGGCCGCGATCGGCGAGCGCCGCGGCCAGCGCCGGCTCGAACCCGTCCGGGCACACCGAGACGGCCTCCAGCATCTGCCGTTGCTCGTCGGTCAGCGCGTCGAGATCGAGCTGAACCGCGCCGGTGACGTCGACGGGCAGCTCGGCGGGCAGGCCCCGCAGGGCGGCGACCGGGCCGTCCAGGGCGCCCGGGCGGTACGCGAGGACGTAGCGGGGGACGCCGCCGGAGAGCACGTGCACCCGCTGGGCGGCGCGTCCCTCCACCAGCCCGAGCAGCGCGGCGACGCTGGCCGGATCCAACGGTGTCAGGGTGACCGCCCGACGGCTCAGGTGGATGCCGGCGGCGAGCGCGGTGGTCACGCACGACGGCATCTGCCGCGGCCGGTACGCGGTGACCCACAGCAGACCCGGGGGCGGCGCCTGCGCGAGCCGACGCAGCAGCGTGGCCGTCGCGGGTGACGCGCTGTGCAGGTCGTCCAGGAGCAGCAGCAGCGGCCCACCGGCGCGGACCGGCGCCGACGGCTCATCGGTCAGCGCCGCGAGGGCCTGCCCGACCTGGTGGCCGTCGCGGCCGGCGGCGGCGAGCACCGGCACCCCGGCTCGTCGGGCTCGCGCGGCGACCTCGCGCAGCAGCCGCGTCTTGCCGGTGCCGGGGTCACCCACGAACTCGATCATGGCGGGTTGGCCGTCGCGGACCCCGGCCAGGGCGCGGTCGAACAGGTCGAGCGCGCAGTTGCGCCCGACCAGGGGGTCGAGAGGGTCGCCCGACGGCGGCGGGGCGAACTCCTCCTCGCTGATGTTCATCGGCGCTCCACGACGGGCGCCCGCGCGCCGCGGTCCACCGGCGTACGACATCGGTCGGTCGTGGTCGGACTCGGCCCGGCGGCGGCCCGACGGCCAGGTCGGACGCGAGAATGCGGCGAGTGTTGGCCCAGCTTCAACTGCCACCCCCAGGATCTGTCCCGTTCGGGCCTCTCGGCGTGCCCGATGCCAGCGGTGCCAATTGCTGGCGCTCGGGCGAGCGGCAGATGCAACTCTAGGTCCGCGCGACAAGAACTGCGATCGCGGGACCGGTTGGTCCTATTGCCGAAGGGAGCAAATGTTGCTGCCCAAAAACCGAAATAGGGGACTTGGTTCTTGACACAGCGCACACCGGCGGTTGCGTTGAGTTCACGACAATGTGGGGTTTCCCCTACTGTCGCATCGTTCTCCGTCGCTTAATGTCGACCCCGGCGGTGCGACGCCTTCTGGGGGGACTTCGGATGACCGTTCATTATCGATCCTATCTGGACAATTCGTCAGATGCGGAGGTGATGCTGAGCGAGTCGGAACGATGGCACGCATTTCAGTGTCTTTTGCCGCCGCGCGCCGCGGTGGCCGACGCGTTCCTGACCCGGGGCATCAGTCCGCTGCTGCACGGCCTGCAGGCTGCCGGTGAGCTGTCCGCCTGGTCGTTCACCCGGCAGTCGCCACGGGTGGTCTGTCTGCACCTGCTCGGCAGCGCGCCGCGACTGCTGGCGGCCCGACTGGCGGGGCTCTGCGTGGCGGTCGGGGCGGAGGGGCCCGTGCACGTGCCGCACCTCGCCGCTCCGCCAGCGCGCGATCCACGGCTGGTCGACGTGGCGGTCGACCTGATCGGGATGACCCCGGGGCGGCAGGCCCGCCTCGGCGCCGCCGTGGACCTGGCGATGGTGGCGGCCATGCGCAACTGCCCCGCCCTGCGGGGCGACAGCGAGCTCGTCACGTCCGAGGCGGTGGCCGCCCTGCCGAGCGTCCGCTGGCAGCGGATCACCACCGCGCTCAAGACCGAACGCCACCCGCTGACCTGCTGGGCACACCTGCTGGAGGCGTTCCGTCGTGCACCGGGATACGAGGGCAGGATGACGTTCGACCTGGTCCACCTGCTGCACAATCAGCTCGGGCTCAGCACCCGTGACGAGCAGCGGGTGCACGCCGACCTGATCCGTTCGCTGTCGCGGCGCCGGGCCGGAGCGCGGCGGTCGCCCCGCTCGCACCTGGGCGTCCAGCATCCCGGGCCGGTCCGCCCGAAGAGGTGAACGACCGCGCGACCTGCCGGTCGGGGCCGCCGACCGACCGGCAGGGAGTCGACGTGATCGCGCAACGGCTGCGGGTCGCCGCCTACGCGGTGTGCACGCGGGACGAGCACGTGCTGCTCGCCCGCTTCGTGTCGGCGGACAGCTCGGCGTGCCACTGGACGCTGCCCGGCGGCGGGGTCGAGCACGCCGAGGACCCGTACGACGCCGTCGTCCGGGAGGTGGCCGAGGAGACCGGTTACCAGGTGCGGGTCGAGCATCTGCTCGGTGTGCACTCGCGGACGAGGTACGTGCCGTTGGGCGACGCCGATGCCGCCGAGCTGCACATGCTGGCCATCTATTACCGGGTGCGGATCACCGGCGGCGACCTTCGGCACGAGACGGGCGGCTCGACCGACCGGGCCCAGTGGACACCGCTGGCGAGCGTCGCCGAGCTGGAACGCTCCGTCGTCGTCGACGCGGGGCTCGCGTTGCATCGTGGCCTGCCGCCCAGCGGCCACGTGCCGCCGATCGAGATGAGCGAGCTCCTGCGGCACTGAGGTGTGCGGTGTTCCGGCGCGGGGCGTACGCCGGAACACCACGGGTGGAAAGTCAGCGCGCCAGCCACTCCCGGTAGGACGTCGGCGCGAGCACCGCGCCCTCCTTGGCGATCAGCGCGTCGCCGGGAGCGGCCGCGAACATGCCGGCGCTGTCGTCGGTGGTAACGGTGCGCTGGTCGCCGTGCGCGGCGAGGGTGATCCGGCCCAGTTCGTCGAGCCCGAACACGTCGGGGCCGGCGACGTTGCGGACGCCCCGCAGGGGGGCGCCCACGCTGACGTCGACGACGGCCTGGGCCACGTCGGCCGCGGCCATCGGCTGCAGGGGGGTGCTGGGCAGGCGGACGCCGTTGTCGTCGGCGGTTCAGGAGATGACCGCGTCGATGAACTCGAAGAACTGGGTGGCGCGGACGATCGAGTACGGCACCTTGCCGGCCTTGAGGATGTCCTCCTGGAGCACCTTCGCGCGGTAGTAGGCCAGGTCGGGCACCTGGTCGACGCCGACGATGGACAGGACGACCGGGTGGCCGACGCCGGCCCGCTCGGCGGCGGTCAGCAGGTTGTCCATGGTCGTCTGGAAGAAGGCGGGGGAGGCGTCGTCGAAGGTCGGCGAGTTGGTCAGGTTGACGACGACGTCGGCGTCCTTGAGCGCCTCGGGCAGACCCTGCCCGGTGAGGAGGTCGACTCCGGTCGACTGCGAGTGCGGTACCGCGTCGTGCCCGGCCGCCTGCAGGATCCGGACGACCTGGGACCCGATGAGGCCCGTCCCGCCCATCACGGCGATCTTCATGTCCGTTCCACCTTCCCTGTCTGTTCTGTCCGCCATGCCGCTACGGCACTTAACTCGGACTTCCTATGGGTGGAGTGGGCGCTGCACTGCTGCGTCGTGCTCACGGCCAGCAGCAGGCCCGTCCCGGCGGCCCGGCTCGCGGAGCTGCACGACGTCTCCGGCAGCTACCTGGCCAAACAGCTCCAGTCGCTGGCCCGCGCCGGGCTCGACCACTCCGTGCAGGGCAAGTCGGGCGGCTACGCGTTGACCCGCGCTCCGGAGAGCATCAGCCTGCTCGACGTGGTCCACGCCGTCGACGGGCCCGGCCCCGCCTTTGTCTGCACCGAGATCCGCCAGCGCGGCCCGCTGGCCAGCCCACCCGAGTCCTGCACCCGCGCGTGTCCCATCGCCCGCGCCATGTCCACGGCGGAGAAGGCGTGGCGCGAGGCCCTGGCCGGGATCACGATCGCCGACCTCGCCCGCGACGTGGACGTCGACTCCGGCCCCGAGGCCCTGGCCGGCGTCAGTGCCTGGCTCACCGGCGACCGCGCCGGCTGAGCACGCTCAGCCGGTGTGGCGTACCTCGGTGTCCCAGATCTGCGCCCACGGCCGCCGCAGCCCCCGGCACACGAGGATCGGGCCGCCGTTCTCGTCGTTGTCCACCTCGACCCGCTGGTCCACCCGCCCGGCGGGCATGCACTCCTGGAACCAGGCGTTCAGCGCGTCGGGGCGCTCCCAGCCGACCACGATCGCCACGTCCGCGTCGGCGGGTGGGCGGCCGAAATCCACCATGCTGTTGTGCCCGGAGTACGCCCGGGGGAGCCCCCGGGCCGGCCCGTAGCGGGCGATCGCCCCGGCCTCCCCGTAGTTGCCGGTGAGGATGACCGCCCGCGACCGTTCCTGGGGCGGTAGGCCACGATGGACGGCGGCCACCGAGTCGGCGAACTCCGGCCAGCCGATGGTCTCGCCAGCGTCGTAGTTGACGTCGACCACGAAGCTGGGCAGCCGATCGGCCGGCAGCACCGGCAGCAACAGCACGACGGTGGGCAGCAGGAACGGCACCGCGAGCACCCCCCGACGCAGCCACGCCGACCCGCGCGAGGCCCGGGCGGCGCTCACCACCGCGCCCGCGGCGGTGAGCACGAGCAGCAGAGGCGCGTCGTAGTAACCCTTGCCGCCGGCCACCAGGACGATGCCGACCACGACCACCCAGGCCCACCCCACCGCGCGGTACGCCCGCCACGCCGGCCGGCGCAGCAGGGCGACGAGGCCGGCGATCCAGATCGGCACGGCGTACGGGCTGATGATGACGAACTGCAGGGTGAGCGCGTCGAGGCGACCGCTGTAGGAGCTGTCGCCACCGGAGATGGAGGCCGCCACACCGAGCTGCGGGAAGCCGTGCGCGGCCTGCCAGATCAGGTTCGGCGCGGCCAGCAGCACGGCGATCCCGGCGGCGGCGAGCACCCACTTGTCGCGCAGCAGCCGACGCGGCCCCGCGATCACCACCCCGGCGAGCAGACCCACGGCCAGCAACGCGGGCAGCAGCTTGTTGAGCATGCCCACGCCGAGCACCAGCCCGAGCGCGAGCGCCCACCGGCTGTCCCCGGTGCGCAGCAGCCGCACCGCGCACCACGCGACGCCGAGCCAAACCAGCAGGTCGACGGTCGTGGTGCTGAGCAGGTGCCCGCCGGCGAGCACGATGCCGGACAGCGCGGCCAGCACCGCGGCGAAGGTCTGCCCGCCCCGGCCACCGCCCAGCTCGCGGGCGATGGCGGCGACCAGCAGGACCGCGACGCCGGCCAGCAGCGCCGACGGCGTCCGCAGCACCACCAGGTTGCCCGGCGCGATCGTGTCCAGAAGTCGGGCCAGCGCCGGGACGAGCGGACCCTGGTCGACGTAGCCCCAGGCCAGGTGCCGGCCGCAGAGCAGGAAGTACAGCTCGTCGCGGTGATAGCCGTAGCGGCCGGCGAGCAGCAGCAACGTCACGCTGGTCGCGGCGGCGACCAGCCACGGGCCGAGCGCACGGGGACCGGGCTGCGGCAGCTCGGCCGGCGCGGACGACCGCGCCGGCAGGTGCGGTCGATCGGTGTCGATGGCGGGCTCGCTCACCGACCCATCATCGCCCGCAAAGCGGCCGCGTGGGTGCCCCGACGCCTGCGGATGCAGGTGGTCTGACCAGGTGCGAAGATCAGCTTGGTAACTCGGACCGAGAGGACGACATGCGATACCGCACTCTGGGCGCCACCGGCACGGTGGTGTCGACCCTGTGTCTGGGCACGATGACCTTCGGCGCGGAGACCGACGAGCAGGGCAGCTTCGCCCAGCTCGACCGGTTCGTCGAGGCCGGCGGCACCTTCCTCGACACCGCCGACGTCTACTCCACCGGCGTCTCCGAGGAGATCATCGGTCGCTGGCTGCGCTCCCGCCCCGACCTGCGCGACCGCCTCGTCATCGCCACGAAGGGCCGATTCCCGATGGGCCCCGGGGCGAACGACGCCGGCCTGTCCCGTGTGCACCTCACCCGGGCCCTGGACGCCAGCCTCCGGCGGCTCGGGGTCGAGGCCGTCGACCTCTACCAGGCGCACGCGTGGGATCCGCTGACCCCGCTGCCGGAGACGCTGCGCTTCTTCGACGACGCGGTCCGCGCCGGCAAGATCCGCTACGCGGGAGTCAGTAACTTCACCGGTTGGCAGTTGCAGAAGGCCGCCCTGCTCACCCAGCACCTCAACCTCACCCCGATCGTGACCCTCCAGCCGCAGTACAACCTGCTGGCCCGGGAGATCGAATTCGAGCTGGTGCCGGTCTGCGAGAACGAGGGCATCGGCATCCTGCCGTGGTCGCCGCTGGGCGGCGGCTGGCTGACCGGCAAGTACCAGCGCGACACCACGCCCACCGGCGCCACCCGGCTCGGCGAGAACCCGCAGCGCGGCGTCGAGGCGTACGCCGGTCGCAACGCCGAGGAGCGCACCTGGCGGGTGCTCGACGCGGTCCGCCAGGTCGCCGGGGAACACGGCGCTTCCATGTCGGCGGTGTCGCTGGCCTGGCTGGCGGCCCGACCGGCGGTCACCTCGGTGATCCTCGGCGCGCGGACCACCGACCAGCTCGACGACAACCTGACCGCCGCCGACCTGGTCCTCGACGCCGAGCAGATGCGGCTGCTGGACGAGGCGAGCGCCCCGCTGGTGGGCGACTACCCGTACGGCGGCGCGGGTGTGCGCCAGCGCGGTCGTGACCTACCGACCGGCTCATGACGGCGTTCCCCGAACCCACCACCCCGGCCGGCAGCCGCACCGAGGTCTTCCTGCGCTACCTGGATTACTTCCGGGAGTCCGCGGTGGCCAAGGTGTCGGCGCTGGCGGAGCCGGAGCTGCGGCGCAGCCGGCTGCCGTCCGGATGGACCCCGCTGGAGCTGCTCACGCACCTGCGCCACGTCGAGCTGCGCTGGATCGAATGGGGTTTCGAGGGTCGGGCGGTCGCCGAGCCGTGGGGCGACCGCCGCGACGACCGGTGGTACGTCGCCCCCGAGGAGACCCTCGCCGACCTGGTGGCGGCGCTGCGCGCGCAGGGCGCCCACACCAGCGCGGTGGTCTCGGCGCACGACCTCGCGGAGATCGGCGCGCCGGGCCCGCGCTGGAACGGCGCCGACCCGGCGTCACTGGAACGGGTGCTGTTCCACCTGGTGCAGGAGTACGCCCGCCACCTGGGCCACCTCGACGTGGTCGCCGAGCTGGCGGGCGGCCCGACCGGAGAGTGAGGCCGCCTGCTCGATAATGGACCGATGCCGCTGCTCGTCGCGCCCGCGCTGCCCGCCGGAAGCCTCGCCGCCCAGGAACAACCCCACCTCCCGGTACGCCCCGGGCTGACGCTGCGGCCGTGGCGCGACGACGACGCCCCGCTCGTGCGGGCGGCGTTCGACTGCCCGGCGATCCAGCGCTGGCACGTTCGCAGGCTGGACAGCGACGCCGAAGCGCGGGCGTGGACAGCGCAGTGGGCGGCCCGCTGGAGCGCCGAGACCGCCGTGAGCTGGGCGATCGTCGAGGGCGACGACCGGCCGGTCGGTCAGGTGGGGTTGCGGCAGGTGTCACTCGCCGAGGCGTCGGCGGACGTGTCGTACTGGGTGCTGCCCGCCGCGCGTGGCGCGGGCGTCGCCACCGAAGCGCTGCTCGCGCTGACCCGGTGGAGCTTCGCGGCGGGGCTGCACCGGCTGGCCCTGGAGCACTCCACCGCCAACGCGGCGTCGTGCCGGGTGGCCACGCGGGGCGGCTTCGCCCTGGAGGGCGTGGCGCGCGAGTCGATGCGGCACGCCGACGGCTGGCACGACATGCACCTGCACGCCCGCCTGGCTTAGCGGGCTTGCGCCCAGCCGACGAAACGCGGGGTCAGGTCGGGCAGCGCCACGCCGGGGTTGAGCGCGGTGAGGTCCGCTTCGGCCTCCTGCTGCACCGTCGCCAGGTGCGTCAACAGGCCGGGCCGATCCTCGCGGTACTCGCCGAGCAGGCGCAGCTTCGCGGTCGAGCACGGCCAGAGGATCCCGCAGACCGGGCAGCGCCACGACGGGCGCAACGGCGAGTGCGTCGACTTCCTGGCCTTTCCTTCGGTGTGTGGCACGGGTCCTCCTCCTGGGTCGGCTGCTGGAAGCGGGGCCGCTTCTGGTCGCGAAAGCGGCCCCGCCACGAACGCGTCCGCCGGGTTCGGGTCCCTGCCGGCCGCGCCGTCGATACCCCACTTTGCCGGGAGTCTCTGGACAACCACACAGCGTTACGTAATCTCCTTGGCGCAGCCCATTTGCTCCCAAGGAAGGGACGGCATGAACCACGCGTTTGTCGCAGCGCTCGCCGAGGCGGGTCACACCGCCGAGAGCCTCGCCGATCGGATCGGTGTGCATCCGAAGACCGTCGCCCGGTGGGCGAACCCGGGCCACGTTCCCCAGAGTCGACACCGCGCGACCGTCGCGGAGCTGCTGGCCCGCGACGCCGAGGCACTGTGGCCGGACGCATTCCGGCGCCGCGAACCGGTGTGGTTCCGACCCTGGGTCGACCTCGAACGCGAGGCGCTGACGCTGCGGTCGTTCCAGTTGGCGTGGGTGCCGGGTCTACTCCAGACCGAGGCGTACGCGCGGGCGACCCTGGCCGGCGGGGTCCTGACGCCGGACGCGGTCGACGAGTTTGCCGGGGCGCGGATCAGCCGGCAGTCGATTCTCGACCGGGAGAGCGACGGTCCGCTGCTCATCGCCCTGCTCGACGAGGGGGTGCTGCGCCGGCGCGTCGGCGACGACCGCGCGTTGATGGCGGCGCAGCTCACGCACCTGCTCGGGTACGTCGAGACGGACACCGTCCAGCTCCAGATCGTCCCGGCGGACGCGCCCAGCTACCCCGGGCTCGACGGGCCGTTCACCATCGCCGACCTGCCGGACGGCTCGCGGGTCGCGCACGTCGACAGCGCCGCGCAGGCGCAGATCCTCGACCAGACATCGGAGCTTGTTAGCCTGGAGCGGCGGTGGGAGCGCATTCGCGGCGAGGCGCTGCCCCGGGGGCGTTCCCTGGACCTTCTCAGAGAAGCGGCGGCATCATGGACCTGACCGACGCGCGGTGGCGCAAGAGCACGAAAAGCGGCGGCAACGGCGGTGACTGCGTCGAGGTCGCCGACAACCTCCCGGGCGTGGTCCTCGTGCGCGACACGAAGGATCGCGACGGCGCGACGCTCACGTTCAGCCCGCAGTCGTGGCGCAGCTTCGTCGCCATGGCACGCGACGCCCGCTGACCGTCCACATCGCACGCGGGGCTCCCGGCGGCGCCGGGAGCCCCGCGCACGGCCGGCCCGATCTGATCAGCGCACGCCGGCCGGTTCGGCCGGTTGCGGTTGTGGGGCCGCTGGCCAGGTGAGCCGGCGTACGCTGGGCACGAGCGCGGTGCCGGCGCAGGAGGCGAGGACCAGCAGGCCGGCGACCGCCAGGGGTACGGGCGCGCCGAAGGCGTCGGCGGCCAGCGGCGCCAGCGCGTAGCCGAGCGGCATCGCGGCCAGCGACACCAGCCAGTCGTACGAGGTGACCCGGGCCAGGACCTCCGGTGGGAAGTGGTGCTGCACGACGGTCTCCCAGACCGGGTTGAGGTAGCCGAGGGCGGTCAGCGCCACGGCGTACGTGACGATCACGGCCGGGGCGGGCGCGGCGACGGCGAGCAGGAACAGCGGCGCGGCGTAGCTGGCGAGCCCGAGGTTGGCCAGCAGCACCGGCCGGCGGAGTCGGACCCGCCCGGCCAGCAGCGAGCCGGTGAGCATGCCGACCGCGCCGGCCTGCAACAGCAGCACCCACGTCGCCTCCCCGCCGAGGCGGTTGATGGCGACGGCCGGGCCGAGGGTCATCAGCATGGCGGCGGCGCCGTTCCACGCGCCGTGCCCGAGCAGGCTGGTCCAGAACCAGTCGCGGGCGCGCACCTCGCCGAAGCCGTGCCGCAGGTCGGCGAGGACCGAGCGGCGGGGCACCGGCACGTGTCGGACCCGGACCAGCGCGAGCAGGGCGGCGCTGAGCGCGAACGACGCGCTGTCGATCACGAACGCCCAGCCGGGCCCTGCGGCCCAGATCAGCGCGCCGGCCAACGCCGGGCCGAGCAGCCGGCTGGCGTTGGCGGTGACTCCCATCAGGGCGTTGGCCCGTTGCCGGTCGGCGGGCGCGACGGTGCCGGCGACCAGGGGAGACGCGGTCGGGATGGCGAACGCCGACGCGGTGCCGCCGAGCGCGGAGGCCACCACGACGGTGGTCAGCGACACCTCGCCGCCGAGCAGTTCGACGCCGATCGCGAGTTGGGTCGCGCAGCGGACCAGGTCGGTCAACAGGGCGACGCGTCGGGCGGCGAACCGGTCGGCGACGACGCCGCCGAGCGGCAGCAGGAGCAGCCGGGGCACCATCGCCGCGGCGAGGACGACGGCCAACGCCCCGGTGGAGCCGGTGGCCCGCAGCACGGCCAGGGCGAGCGCGGCGGGCACCACCGCGTCCCCGACGGCCGAGACGGTACGGCCGAGGAACAGCAGCCGGAAGGAGCGGGTGCGCAGGGGGTGAGCCATAGCCGCAACCTACTTCGACACCGAACTTTTCGGCAATGAATATTTCGCTGGTGAGCTAAGCTGGCGATCGTGACCGACACTCCGGACGCCGTCGACCGGCACGTCGAGCGGTGGCTGCCCGTGGTGCCTGACCTCGACGCGGACGTCGAGGGCACGGTGGTGCGGATGATCCGCCTGACCCGGCACCTGCGGGCGGTCAAGGAACGGGCCCTGGCCGACTTCGACCTGCCCGCGCACGAGTACGACACCCTGCACGCCCTGGCCGGCCGGCGCGGCCGGGCGGCTCCCTCGGACCTCGCCGCGGACCTGTCCGTGGCACCCGCCTCGATCACCGCGCGCGTCGACACCCTGCTCCGGCGGGGCTTCGTGCGCCGGATACCGTCCACCGTGGACCGCCGTCGGGTGGACGTGGAGCTCACCGACGCGGGCGAGGCCGCCTGGCGCGCGGCGATGGAGGTCCAGGGCGCCGAGGAGCACCGGCTGCTCGACGCGCTGACCCCGGCCGAACGGCGGCTGCTCTCCGACCTGCTGCGCCGGGTGCTGCGCGTCGCCGAGCAACCGTAGCCGCGTCCTACTCCTCTGGCTCCCAGGCGATCAGCTGGTCGAAGACGCGCCGGTCGCCCTCGACCTGCAGCGAGTCCATCTGAATGCGGCCGTAGCAGAACATGACCAGCTCACTGGCCGTACCCCGGGCCGAGACATAGGCCGTCCCCGGGCCCGCGTCGGCGACCGGTGCGACGAGCCGGGCGGTCCGTGCCCCGTCGGCGGAGAACCAGATCCGCCAGGAACGGCCCTCGGTGGCGTGATAGTCGACGATTGCGGGCTCGTGCGGCCACGTGGCCGTCGTCGCGACGCAGGTGGTCAGGAACTCGTCGACACCGTCGAGGGCCACCTCGTCCGGTAGCGGCTGCGAGGCGTCCACGGCGACCTGGGCGTCATAGGTGTGCACGGCGACCTGCTGAAGCTGGTGCCGGGCAACGGCACCGGCGGTCTGCGGCGCCTGCGATGAACCCCACCACGTCCAGCAACCACGATCCGGGCCGGCTTCCCGCAACGCGGCCAGCAGCTCCGCCGTCGACGCGGCGAACCAGGCCAGCAGGGCCTCGCGCTCGCGGGGCGGCGCCGGGGTGGAGATGGCCGGCGGGGCGTCGGCGGGCCCCGCGGCCACGATCGCCGCCCACCTGAAGCGTCCCTCTCCCAGGTGCTGCACCAGGTCGAACAGCGTCCACTCGGGACAGGTCGGCACCCGTACGTCGAGGCTGGGCGCCGCGGCGACCGCCGCCCGGAAGGCGGTGGACCGCTCGTCCATCAGCCGCAACAGGTCGGCGAACTCCAGGGTCTCTTTCACCGCGGCTTTGTACCACCGCCCCTCGACAACCGACAGCGGTTTTCCGCGCCCCCGACGGCGAGGCCACCCGGAAATCCGTTGCCCGGCAGCCACGGGTTGACCATGCTGACGGGCATGGATCAGTGACCGGTGGCGCACGTGCGCGATGAGGACGGGTTCGAGTCACCTCCCCGTCTGCCCCTCCGCGCCGAGACGCCGGCTACCCGCCACTGGATCCGGGAGGCCCCCAGTGCCTCCTGCCGAGAGCTTGGAATCGCCGAAACCATGAATGGTTCCCGCCGTATCCGTGTGCCAGCCTTCGCCCGCACGGATACTCCTGCCGTCGAATTCGACGCTTCAGTCGTCTTCTCGCCCCCACCGCTGCCACGCACCCCGGGCGGCGCCTGCGGGGTTCACTTCGCCGCGGTGAACCCGTCGCCAGGATCAATCCCACAGCTGACCGCTGAACCGATCTTCCTCAACCTCGAGGTGCGGACCAGCAGGCCGGCGACAGCTGGCGTGGGCGCGTACTCGGAAAATCGCCTGGCGGCGCTCGTACGCCGATGGGAGGGTGACCGGCATGACTGCGCACGCTCTGGCCGGGGCCCTGGCCGACGACGGACGGCGACGGGTCTTCGCGGCGGTCGCGTTGGGATCGACAAGCGTGGCCGAGGTCGTGCAGCGCTCCGGCTTGGCGGCGCGGGTCGTGCTCACCGGGCTCAGGCGGCTCGCCGACGCGGGTCTGGTCACCGGCGCTGACGGCGCGCTCGCGGTCGACGAGGCGTCGCTGCGGGCGGCGGCGCGCGACAGCCGCCCGGCCGACGACGCCGCGCCGGCCGACGATCCGGTGCTGCGCACGTTCCTGCGCGGCGGCGTCCTGACGGGCATGCCGGCGCAGCTCGGGCGGCGACGGGTGCTGCTGGCACACGTCGCCCGGCAGTCGTTCGAGCCGGGCACGCGCTATCCGGAGCGGACCGTCGACGACGCGCTCAAACCGTGGTGCGCCGCCGGCGCGTCGGACCACGCCACCCTGCGCCGCTACCTGGTGGACGAGCGGTTGCTCACCCGTGAGCAGGGCGTCTACCAGCTGACGGACGCCGAAAATCAGTTGACCGGGCAGTGACGATCGACGGGTGACCACGACCCTGCGGCCCGCCTGGGTGACCGCCCTCGCCCGGCCCGACCATCCGGACGCGACGCAGCTGCTGCGCGAGTACATGACCGAGATGGTGGTGCGCTACCACCGCCGCCCGGCCCGACCCGGCGAGGTCGACGCGGCGCTGGCCGAGATGCCCAGCGACGACCTGGCGTACCCCGGTGGTCTGCTCCTGCTCGCGCACCGCGACGCGGAGCTGGCCGGTTGCGCCGGGCTGCGGTGGCGTCCGGACTGGGCCGAGCTGACCCGCGTGTTTCTTCGCCCCGCGCACCGGGGCGCCGGCGGGGGCGCGGCGCTGCTGGCCGCCGTCGAGCAGCGGGCGCGGGCGGTCGGGGCGGATCGGATCCGGCTCGACACCCGATCCGACCTGGTCGAGGCCCGCGCCCTGTACGCCCGGCACGGCTACGCCGAGATCCCCGCGTACATGCACGGCCCGTATGCCGAGCACTGGTTCGAGAAGCGGTTGACGTCCGACGCGTGAGGCGCTAAATAAGAAGAGGAAGTTGAGTCACCACGGCTCAACTCATCACCTTCGGCCAGGAGAACCGAGGAGGCACAGCGATGTTGATGCGTACCGACCCGTTCCGCGAGATCGACCGGCTCGCCGAGCAGTTCTTCGGTACGGCAGCCCGTCCCGCGATGATGCACCTGGACGCCTACCGCGACGGGGACCACTTCTACGCGGCGTTCGACCTGCCGGGCGTCGACCCGGACACCATCGACTGCACCGTCGAGCGCAACGTGCTCACCGTCCGCGCCGAGCGCCGCCGGCCCACCGGCGACGGTGTCGAGCTGGTCGCCGCCGAACGCCCGATGGGCACCTTCACCCGGCGGCTGTTCCTGGGTGACACCCTGGATACCGACCGGCTGGAGGCCGGTTACGAGAACGGGGTGCTGACGCTGCGCATCCCCGTCGCCGAGCGGGCCAAGCCCCGTCGGGTGACCATCAGCGCCAACGGCGACGCACGTCGACAGATCAACGCCTGACCGCGACGGCCTCGACGGCCGGCACCCGCCCCGAGGCGCCGGCCGTCGGCGCGTCGCCGGGCTCCCGCTCCCCGGCGGGCGCGTCGCCGCGCTTCGGCTCTGCGGCGGGCGCG
>NZ_JBEXIA010000032.1:0-81911 GCF_040608335.1 Micromonospora sp. NPDC005194
GCTGCCCGGTGCCGGCTCGGGTCGGCTGCGTCGGCCGGTGACGGGTGTGGGCCCGGCCACCAGAAACGGTCCCCGAGCAGGAACGCCAGCGCCGGCACCAGGACCGTGCGGACCAGCAGCGTGTCCAGCAGGACGCCGATGCAGACGATGATGCCGATCTGCGTGAGCGTGATCAGCGGCAGCACACCGAGCACGGCGAACACCGCGGCGAGCAGCACTCCGGCGCTGGTGATCACACCTCCGGTGACCCGCAACGCGGACAACATCCCGGCGCGGGTGCCCGTGCTGCGGGCGTCCTCCCGAGCACGGGTGACCAGGAAGATGTTGTAGTCCACGCCGAGGGCGACCAGGAACACGAAGGCCAGCAGCAGCACGCCGCTGTCGAGCGCCGGGAAATCGAGCACGTGGTCGAAGAGCAGCCACGCGGCACCGAGGCTGGCGAAGAACGACGCGATCACGGTGAGCACCAGCAGCACCGGCGCCAGCAGACCCCGCAGCAGCAGCACGAGCACCGCGCCGACGAGCAGCAGGATGATCGGCAGGATCAACCGCAGGTCGCGGTCGTTGGCCTGTTCGGAGTCGTACGTGGCGGCCACCGAACCACCGACGATCGCCCCGGCGGGCGCGTCGGCGCCGGCGACGGCCGGGGGAGCGGAGCCGGGAACGGCGGCGACCGCGTCGCGCAGCGCCTCGATCGTGCGGTCCGAGGCGGTCGTGCCGGGTTCGGCGTCCAGCACCACGTCGACCTGGGCGACGGCCTCGCCGGCGTCGCCGGGTCGCGCGGAGGCGACGCCGGGAACGGCGGCGGCGACGTCGGTGACCGCCCGCACCGCCGCCGGGGTGGTGAGCACGGCCACCGGTTGGGTGCTGCCGGCGGGGAACGCCCGGGCCAGGGTCTGCGCGCCGGTCACCGCCTCGGGCTGGGCCCGGAACTGCTCGGTCTCGGACAGGCCGGTGCGGATCCCGAGCCCACCGAGCGCCAGGCCGCCGAGCAGCAGGGTGGCCAGCACCGCGACGACCACCGGACGGCGTTGCACGGCACTGCCGAGCCGACCCCAGAGCCGGCCCTCGCGCACCGGGCCGCCGACGCGGGGTACGAAGGGCCAGAACAGCCCGCGACCGAAGAGCACCAGCACGGCGGGGAGCACGAACAGCGCCGAGAGCATGGCGAAGACCACACCGGCGGCGCAGGCCACGGCCAGTGCCCGGTTCGTCTCCTGCTCGCTGAGCAGCAGGGTGAGCACACCGAGCACCACGGTTCCGCCGCTGGCCAGGATGGGCTCCGCGGTACGCCGCAGGGCGGCGCGCATCGCCGCGAAGCGGTTCTCCTCGCGCCGCAGCTCCTCCCGGTAGCGGGCGATGAGCAGCAGGGCGTAGTCGGTGGCGGCGCCGAAGACCAGCACGCTGGCGATGCCGGTGACCTGGCCCTCTTGGAGGTTGATGCCGACGGCCGGCACGATCGTGTCCACCGCGCGCAGGGTGAGCTGCTCGGTCGCCGCGACCACGAGCAGCGGAACGATCCACAGGAACGGACTGCGGTACGTGATCAGCAGCAGCAACGCGACCACGGCGGCGGTCACCGCGAGCAGGGTGACGTCGGCGCCCTCGAAGACGGACGACAGATCCGCGGTGAAGGCGGGGGCGCCGGTGACCTCGGCGGCCAGCCCGTCGGGCAGGTCCGCGAGCGTGTCGCGCAGCTGGGTGACGGTCTCGGTGACCGCCTCCTGGCCGCCGGCGGTGTCCAGCGGCACGGCGACGAGCGCGACGGTGCCGTCCGGGGAGACCTGCGCAGGGCTGACCCGACCGCCCACCGCGAAGCGACCCAGGTCGCCGGAGCGGGCGGCGAGGGCGGCCCGGTCGGCCTCGTTCAACGCCGCACCGTCGCCCCGACTGACGACCACGATGGCCGGCTGGACGTCGCTGGACGGCAGCTGGTCCTGGAGGCGCTGCACCTGGGTCGACTCCCACTGCACGGACAGGCCGGTGGCGGAGACCGGCGCCGGGTTGTCCGGTCGGGGTATCCCGAAGACGGCCGCGCCCACGACGAGCGCGGCGGCCACGGTGAGCCAGGCGGCCAGCCGGCCCCGCGCGACAGTGGTGAAGACAGACATCGGTGACCCCTAGATCTTTCGAGAGTCGAGTATCTTGATAGACGAGATTATCGGCGGCTGTTCTATGCTGCAACCCGGGGACCGACGACGGGGAGAAGCGGCGCGAGGTGGCGACTCACGGCATGTACCGGCGGCGCGACACGCGCCGCGATCAGCTGGTCGCGGAGATCACCAACAACCTCCGGCGGTACGCGGTGGACGCCCAGCAGGTCGGCCACGCCTTCGCCAACCTGCACGGCCTCAACCCGACCGACCTGAACGCGCTGATCGCGGTCATGGACGCCGAGCTGTTCGGTGACCCGATCACCCCCGGCCGCCTCGGCGAGCAGCTCAACCTGTCGTCCGGGTCGGTCACCGCCCTGATCGACCGGCTGGAGCGGGCCGGGCACATCCGCCGGGACCGGGACACCGTCGACCGACGCAAGGTGCTGCTGCACTACGCCGACCAGGGCGCCGCGCTGGCCATGGAGTTCTTCCGGCCGCTGGGCGCCCGCACCGACACGGTGATGGACCGCTTCGGCGAGGACGAGCTGGAGGTGGTGCACCGGTTCCTGGCGGAGATGGGCGAGTCGCTGCGGGCGCACCGCGACGCGGTCCGCGCCGCCCGGCCCGAGCCGCCCCGCCGGACGACGGGCTGAGCGTGCCGGGCCGGCTCGTCGCCCGCCTCGCCGCTGCCGCGCTGCGGCTGCCCGCCGTGCGCCCCGGCCCGGTGCGGGTCACCCGCGACATCCCGATCCGGGTACGTGACGGCGTCGTGCTGCGGACCGACCACTACGCCCCGGCCGACCGGTCCGCCCCGACCGTGCTGATCCGCACCCCGTACGGGCGGGGCGGGCCGTTGCGGCTGCTCGGCCGGTTGCTCGCCGCGCGCGGTCGACACGCGGTGATCCAATCCTGCCGGGGCACGGGCGGCTCCGGTGGCACGTTCGCCCCACTGGTGCACGAGCGCGACGACGGGGTGGACACCCTGGACTGGCTGCGCCGCCAGCCCTGGTGGTCCGGAGCGCTCGGCATGTTCGGCGTCAGCTACCAGGGCTTCGCCCAGTGGGCGCTGGCCGCCGACGCCGGCGAGGACCTGCGCGCGATGGTCGCGGTGGTGACCGCGTCGTCCACCCGGGACTCGACGTACGCGGGGGAGTCGTTCGCCCTGGACACCGTGCTGACCTGGGCCGAGCTGCTGCACGCCCAGACCGTGTCGAGGCTGGCCCGGCAGTGGGAACTCAAGCGTGGGCAGCCCCGCTTGGCTGCCGCACTGGATCACCTGCCGCTGGCCGGAGCGGACCGGGTCGCCACCGGCGTCACCATCCCGTTCTTTCAGGAGTGGCTGCGCCATCCCGACGCCGCGTACTGGAAGGGCCGGGTCTTCGCCGACCGGGTGGCCCGCGTGCGCGCACCCGTGGTCATGGTCACCGGCTGGCACGACATCTTCCTGCCCGCCCAGCTCGACGACCACGCCACCCTGCGCGCCGCGGGCGCCCGGCCGCGGCTGGTGATCGGCCCGTGGACGCACGGCAGCCCCGGTCTGTTCGTGGCCGCGTTGCGCGAGGGGCTGGCCTGGCTGGACGAGCACCTGGGCGGGTCTGCGGCCGACGAGCGGCGGCCCACCGAGGTGTCCCGCGGGGCCCCGGTCCGGCTGCACGTGGGCGGTCCCGACGGCGGCTGGCGGGACCTGCCGGACTGGCCACCACCGGCCACCGACACCCCGTGGCACCTGCACCCGGGAGGCGAGCTGGCGATCCGCCCGCCGAACCCCTCGGCCCCGGACGAGTTCCGGTACGACCCGGCCGACCCCACCCCGTCGCTCGGTGGCCCGCTGCTGGTCGCCAAGCGGGCCGGCCCGGTGGACAACCGGCACGTCGAGGCCCGGCCCGACGTCCTGACGTACACCAGCGCTCCGCTCACCGAGCCGGTAGAGGTGATCGGCGGCGTACGCGCGGAGATCCACGTCCGCAGCGAGCTCGCGTACCTGGACGTCTACGTCCGGCTGTGCGATGTGGACCGGCGAGGGCGCTCTCGCAACGTGTGCGACGGACTGGTCCGGGTCGCACCCGGCCGGTTCGCCCTCGACGGGTCCGGGGCGCTGCGGGTGCCGGTGCCGCTCTGGCCGACCGCGTACCGGTTCGCGGCCGGGCACCGACTGCGCGTCCAGGTCGCGGGCGGCGCCCACCCGCGCTGGGCGCGCAACCCGGGCAGTGGGGAACCCCTCGGCACGGCCGTTACGCTGCGTGCCGGCTGGCGGCAGGTTCTGCACGATCCGGCGCATCCCTCGGCGCTGTGGCTGCCGATCGTCCACACTGCCCCGCGCAGCATCTGAAACGAAGATACCCCATCTGAGCTGGGCGTTCATGTTTTGTGCGGGCTATGGTTGGGTCAACGCCCGGCGCCGTGCACCAGTAGGCCGGGCTCGCCTGAAGCCCAGCACCGCGTACGCGGTGTGACGTCATGTCCGGCCCCCGTCAATCGGAAGGGGGCCCCATGACCCGGGCTCCGGCGAACCTGTTTGCCGTCCGAAGTCTCCTTCTCACGCACCTCAACGTCGACCCGAACACCGTTCGCGACGCCGACCTGGAACCGGCGGAGGTCGGGATCGTCGGTGACGCGGCCCACCGGGGCGGCTACCACTGCGGATCGGACCGGGTGGTGACCAACGACTACTCGGTGGTGGAGTCGTCGCGGGACCGCAACGGTCTGACCCTCGACGCGGCGGCGCTCGACGTCGGCGGCTTCGAGGTCCGTTCCGGCGGACGTACGCACACCCTGCCCAGCTTCTCGCTCTGGTGTGTGGGTCAGTGCACCGCGAACGCGGCGGACACCCGGGACATCCGCGAGATCATCTACAGCCCCGACGGTACGACCGTGAAGCGGTGGGACCGGCTCGGCAAGCGCACCAGCGGCGACAGCTCGCACCGCTGGCACACCCACTTCAGCTTCTTCCGTGACGTCATCAAGGCCGGCCGTGACCAGCGGCCACTGTTCCGCCGCTACCTCAGCTCCATCGGACTCCTGGAGGACGACGACATGACCCCCGAAGAACACAACTGGCTGGCCACCGTCCACAAGAACCTGACCGTGCTCGACGGTCGTAACCCGATCGGTCAGGTCTACCTGCGCCTGGCCGAGGGGCGGGACGACACCGGAGCGCCGGTGACCGGCCACCCGAACCTCAAGAGCCTCGGCGTGCAGATCACCGCCATCCAGACGGCGCTGAACACGCTGGCCGGGCGCGACTTCACCGATGAACCGGCGATCATCGCGGGCGTGCTGGCCGGCCTGACGCCGGAGAAGATCGCCGCGGCCCTCCCGCCTTCCATCGCCAAGCAGGTCGCCGACGAACTGGCCCGCCGGCTCGTCGCCTGAGCGAGGGGCGGCTCGTCCCCACCGGGCCGCCCCTCCCCACCACTATCCGCAAGAACGATTGGGCAATAGTCGTTGCGCAACTGCCATTGCGGATGCGATGCTCGGGCCATGGACACACCCGACGTACGCCAGGTCACCGACTCGCGAGTGCTGGCCGCCATGGCCCACCCGCTGCGCCGCCGACTGATGGACGTGCTCAAGGTGCACGGCCCGTCGACCGTCGGCCTGCTCGCCGAACGCACCGACCAGGCGCCGGCGAACGTCAGCCACCACCTCAAGGTGCTCGCCGCCGCCGACCTCGTCACCGAGGCTCCCGAGCTGGCCCGCGACCGCCGCGAACGGTGGTGGCAGCTCGTCACCCGGGGAGTGCGCTGGTCCAACGCCGACTTCGACGCCGACCCGGCGGCCCGGGCCGTCGCCGACGCCGCCACCTCACTCAACCTGGACCGGCACGTCTCCCTGGCGCGCGCCTGGCACGCCAGCGACGAGTCGGCGCAGGCCGCCTGGGCCGACGCGCCGTTCTCGACGGACAAGTGGCTGCACCTCACGCCCGAGGAACTGGCCGAGCTGAGCCGCGAGATGATCGGCCTGCTGGATCGCTGGGCGGCCCGACAGCTGCCCGACGACGGCCGCGAACGCCAGCCCGTCTTCGTGTTCGTCCACGGCGTACCGGCCCGGCCGTGACGGCGGCCACCCGCACCGACCCGAGCCCGCTCCGACCGGCCGGCGGGCTGCTGCGGCATCGCGACTTCCGCCTGCTCTGGGCCGGGCAGACGGTCAGCAGCATCGGCAGCAACGTCACCACTGTCGCGCTGCCCCTGGTGGCGGTCGCCGTGCTCGACGCCGGCACCTTCCAGGTGGCGGTCCTCACCGCCGCGGCCTGGCTGCCCTGGCTGCTGATCGGCCTCCCGGCCGGCGCGTGGGTGGACCGGCTGCCACGCCGGCCCCTGATGGTGGTCTGCGACCTGCTCTGCGCCCTGGCGTTCCTCAGCGTGCCGGTGACCGCCGCCCTGGGCCACCTCACCGTCGAGCAGTTGCTGCTTGTGGCGCTCGGCGCCGGCGCCGCACGGGTCTTCTTCGAGACCGCCGACCAGGTCTACCTGCCGGTGCTGCTGCGGCCCGAGCAACTGCCCGAGGGAAACGCGAAACTACAGGCCACGCAGACCGTGAGTTACGTCGTCGGGCCCGGCATCGCGGGCCTGATCGCCCAGCTCACCGGGGCGGTCGCCGCGTTGCTGCTGGACGCGCTGACGTTCCTGTTCTCGGCGGTCCTTCTGCTGCGCATCCGCACCGCCGAGCCGCGCCCCGCCCGGCCGGACCGGTCCCGGTCGCTGCGTCGGGACATCGTCGAGGGACTGCGCTTCGTCATCCGCGACCCGTACCTGCGGGTGCTGACCGTCTTCGGCGCGGCCAGCAACATCGGTCTGACCGGCTACCAGGCGGTCCTGGTGGTGTTCCTGGTGCGTGAGCTGCGGCTCGCACCGGGCCTGGTGGGCGTGCTGGTCGGAGTGATGAGCGCCGGGGGAATCATCGGCGCGCTGCTCGCCACCGCCCTGGCCCGCCGGTGTGGCACCGCGCGCGCCATGCTCATCGGGGCAGCGCTAACCGGCCCGCCCGCCCTGCTCATCCCGTTGGCCGCACCCGGCGTCGGGCTGGTCTGGCCGGCCCTCGGCGGCGTGCTGATCGGCCTCGGAGTGGCCATCGGCAACGTGGTCAAGGGCGCCTTCCGGCAGACGTACACACCGCACCACCTGCTCGGCCGCGTGACGGTGAGCATGCACCTGCTCAACTTCGGTGCCATCCCGCTGGCGGCCGTGCTGGCCGGAGCCCTCGGCACGCGCTACGGCGTTGGCACGGCGATCGGCGTGATGACCGCCTGGTTGGCGATCACCCCGCTGATCATGCTGATAGGGCCGCTCCGGGGGCGGCGGGACCTGCCCGCCGCCCCGGCAGCGTCTTGAGTGCACTGCGACGGCGGCCGGGGACCGACCGCCGTCACCGGCACGGAACTACATCGGGCGGACGTTGTCCGCCTGCGGGCCCTTCTGGCCCTGGGTCACCTCGAACTCGACCTTCTGGCCCTCGTTGAGCTCGCGGTAGCCGCTCGAAGCGATGGCGGAGTAGTGGACGAACACGTCCGGCCCTCCACCGTCCTGCTCGATGAAGCCGAAGCCCTTTTCCGAGTTGAACCACTTAACCGTGCCGGTTGCCATGCATCTCTCCCTGTTCAAAGCGGCGGACCACCGGCCTGTGGCCGATGGTCGCCCGTACCTGTTCGACAGTAGCGGGCGAAGCCGCGATCTGCCGGCCGAAGTGCCGTAGGTGTTTACTCGAACTCAGATGAACTCTGTGCGCGCCGGCACGCGAAAGCCGCCCCGACCACCCTCCGCTACGGCATGCTTGCGCCGATGAGGGGTGCCGCAGCCACTGCGCTGTCCGAGCTGGAGCGCGAGATCGACGCGCCCGGTTCCGGCCTGGACCGGCTTCAACTGGTGCCCACCCCGTTCGTCCCGGAGGTGCGGCTGCACCTCGCCGAGGACGCGATCGTCTGGTGGGCCCGGATGGAGGCGCTCGCCGGTCACGCCCTGCCACCGCCGTACTGGGCCTCCGCCTGGGCCGGCGGCCAGGCCCTGGCCCGGCACCTGCTGGACCATCCGGAGCTGGCCGCCGGACGCCGCGTCCTCGACCTCGCCGCCGGCTCGGGTCTGGTGGCCATCGCCGCCGCGCTGGCCGGCGCCGCCGACGTCGTCGCCAACGACATCGACCCGTACGCCGTGGCGGCCATCATCGTCAACGCGCGCGCCAACCGGGTCACCATCGACGCCAGCGGGGACGACCTGCTCGACAGCGTCGGCGTCGACGCCGATCTGGTGGTCGCCGGGGACGTGTTCTACAGCCGCCCGATGGCCGAGAGGATGCTGCCGTTCCTGCGACGGGCCGTCGCCTCCGGCGCCGAGGTGCTGGTCGGGGACCCCGGCCGGGGGCACCTGCCCGCGGACGGGCTGCGGGTGCTGGCCGACTATCCGGTGCCCACCACCGAGCCGTCGGTGGACTCGTCGCTGCGCCGGGTGCAGGTGCTGCGACCCGCGTGACGCGCGGGCCCTCTCAGGGGCGACCCCGAGGCGGATACCAGGGGGCGCTGGGGGCTGTGACCTGATGTCCGCGGGGGTGCGGCGGCCATAGCGTACGAGGCATGACGCAATGGCTGGCCCAGGTCGGAGAACTGCCCATCCTGGTGCTGATGGGCGCGCTCGGGCTGGTCATGCTCTTCGACGCCGTACCGTTGCTGGGTGTGCTGATCCCCGGTGACGTGGCGATCCTGGCCGCGGTCGGGGTGGGCCGCCCGGCCACCGGGCTGGCCACCTTCGCCGCGGTGCTGGCCGGCTGCCTGGCGGGCTGGTCGCTGAGTTTCCTGGTCGGTCGCCGCTACGCCGAACGCCTGCGTCACAGCCGGATCGGGGGCTGGATCGGTGAGTCGCGCTGGAGCGCGGCGGAGGGGATCCTCAGCCACGGCGGTGGCCGGATGATGATGATCGCGCCGTTCCTGCCGGTGTTCAACGCGCTGCTGCCACTGGCCGCCGGCGGGCTGCGGATGTCGTACCGCCGGTTCCTCGGCTGCGCGACCCTCGGCGCGGCGGCCTGGGCCGGTCTCTACCTGGCGCTGGGCACCGCGTCGCGGTCGCTGGCCGGGCTGCTGCCGGGGGCGCCGAGCCCGCTGCTGGTGACCATGGGGGTGGGGCTGGCGCTGGCGTTCGTGGTGCTGGTGGGGGCGCGGCGGCGGTTCGCTGTTCTTGCTGGTTGAGCTGGTTGGGCTGTTGCTGGTTGGGCCTGGCGTGGTTGCGGTGGGGGTGCGGGGGCCTGCCGTGCCCGGCTCCGGGCGGTCAGGCTTGATCCCTGCGCCGGGCACGGCAGGCCCCCGCACCCGTCGTGGGGGCGGTTCGTCCGGTGGTGTCGCGATCCGCCGGTGGGTTGGATCTTCAGTGGTGTTTGGTCAGCGTTGGGTGACCATCGTTCGGGGCTTGGGGGTGGTGTTGGGGGGTTACCAGCCTCGGGCTCGCCACTGGGGGAGGGATGGGCGTTCTGCTCCCAGGGTGCTGTCCTTGCCGTGGCCGGGGTAGAACCAGGTGTCGTCCGACAGTTGGTCGAACAGCTTGTGCTCGACGTCGTCGATCAGCGCGGCGAAGCGCTGCGGGTCCTGATCCGTGTTGCCAACGCCGCCGGGAAAGAGGCTGTCGCCGGTGAACAGGTGGCCGGTGCCGCTCGGGTCGCGGTAGAGCAGCGCGATCGAACCCGGCGTGTGGCCCTTGATGTGGATGACCTCCAGCGCGCAGTCACCGACCGCCACGGTGTCGCCATCGGCCAGCTGCTCCGCCTCGATCGGCAGCCCGGCCGCGTCGTCGGCGTGCACGAGCGCCCGCGCGCCGGTCTTCGCGACCACCTCCTCCAGCGCCACCCAGTGGTCCATGTGCTGGTGGGTGGTCACCACGGCGGTCAGACCACCGTCGCCGATCAGCTCCAGCAGCCGGGGCGCCTCGTTGGCGGCGTCGATCAACACCTGGTCGCCGGTGCCGGTGCAGCGCAGCAGGTAGGCGTTGTTGTCCATCGGGCCCACCGACAGCTTGCTGATGGTGAGCCCGTCCAACTCCCGTACCGCCGGCGGGCCGCCGTGGGTGACATCTCCGCTGTAGGTCATGACGTGTCCATATCCGTTCCGGTGGAGTAGGCAGGGGGACCGTCGGGGTCGACGGCGAACGTGGCGGCCGGTGGTGTCGTCCGCCGCGCCCCCGAGCGGCAGCGGACCCGTGGTCACGCGTCGACCCTAGCGGGCCCGCGCCGCGCCGTCGTCGCGGAAATCGCTTTCGGCGCGTCGCCCCGCGCCCTACCGTCGGCCTCACAAGCGGCACCGGGACGTCGGACGGAGGTGGTGTTCATGCCGGACGTGGCACGCGTGTTCCGCCATCACCAGCTCGACACCGATGAGGATGCCATGACGATCGATCTGACCGCCCTCGGCTGGGACGCCGACCGGGCGGCGTACGCCGCCCGACGCGGCGAGCACCACCCCGGCCGGGTGGCCCGGGTGGACCGGGGGGTCTGCACGGTGCTCACCGCCGGCGGCCCGGTCCGGGCCAGCCTCGGCCCGTCCGTGCTGGCCGCCGCCGTCCAGGACCCCTCGGCACTGCCCTGCGCGGGGGACTGGGTGCTGCTCACGCACTGGCCGGACCGCCGGATCACCGTGGCGGCCGTGCTGCCCCGGCGGGCCGCGCTGATCCGCCGTACCGCCGGCAAGGACGCCAGCGGCCAGGTGCTGGCCGCCAACCTCGACGCCGCCGCCGTGGTGGAGCCGGTGCACCCGGAGCCGGATGTCGGCCGCATCGAGCGGCTGCTCTCCCTGGTCCACGAGTCCGGGGCCCGGCCGCTCGTGGTGCTGACGAAGGCCGACCTCGCGGCCGACCCGGCCGCGCTGGCCCGCCAGCTCGCCGTGATCGCCCCCGGTGTGCCGGTGCTGTCGGTCAGCGCCGAGCGCGGCACGGGGCTGGACCCGCTGCGCGCCGAGGTCGCGCCGGGTCGCACGCTGGGGCTGCTCGGGCCGTCCGGCGCCGGCAAGTCGAGCCTGGTCAACGCGCTCGCCGGCGCGGTGATGATGCCGACCCAGGCGATCCGTCGGGTCGACGGCAAGGGCCGGCACACCACCACGTGGCGGGCCCTGGTGCCGATCCCGAACGGCGGCGCCGTCATCGACACACCCGGCGTACGGGCGGTCGGCCTGCTCGACGGCGTGGCCGGGCTGGACCGGGCGTTCGCCGACATCGCCGGGCTGGCCGAGGGCTGTCGGTACGCCGACTGTCGGCACGACGGCGAACCGGCCTGCGCGGTCCGCGACGCGTTGCGGACCGGTGAGCTGTCCACCCGTCGGTGGGAGAGCTGGCGGCGTCTGCAGTCGGAGGTCACCCACGAGAGCCGGCGGCGCGAGGCGCGGCTGGCCGCCGAGCGGCGCGGCGGGTGGCGATCGGCGCGGCGTCGGGCGGCCCGGCCGCCGTCGCCCGGAGGTTACTGACGGGCGGTCGTGCGTGGCGCGGCCGACCGGGCTGAGCTGGGGGAATGTGCGGGCGGGGAAAACTGTCACACCTCGGGGCTAGAGTTGCCGAGGCGTGTTTTCCGCGCCCGCACGACCGCTCGAAATCCCCCAGAGCGGGACAGATCCTTCGCTTCGTCTTCTCCCGGGAGTACACGCACTGTGGCCGACCGACTGATCATCCGTGGCGCGCGCGAGCACAACCTGCGTGACGTCAGTCTCGACCTGCCCCGGGACGCTCTCATCGTGTTCACCGGGCTGTCCGGGTCGGGCAAGTCGAGCCTGGCCTTCGACACGATCTTCGCCGAGGGGCAGCGTCGCTACGTCGAGTCGCTCTCCTCGTACGCCCGGCAGTTCCTCGGGCAGATGGACAAGCCCGACGTCGACTTCATCGAGGGGCTGAGCCCGGCCGTCTCGATCGACCAGAAGTCCACCTCGCGCAACCCGCGCTCGACCGTCGGCACCATCACCGAGGTCTACGACTACCTGCGGCTGCTCTTCGCCCGCATCGGTGAGCCGCACTGCCCGGTCTGCGGCGAGCGGATCTCCCGGCAGAGCCCGCAGCAGATCGTCGACCGGGTCCTCGCGATGGCCGAGGGCACCAAGTTCATGGTGCTCGCGCCGGTGATCCGCGGCCGCAAGGGCGAGTACGTCGACCTCTTCGCCGAGCTGCAGGCCAAGGGCTACGCCCGGGCCCGCGTCGACGGCGTGGTGCACCCGCTGACCGAGCCGCCGAAGCTCAAGAAGCAGGAGAAGCACACCATCGAGGTGGTGATCGACCGGCTCACCGTCAAGCCGAGCGCCAAGCAGCGGCTGACCGACTCGGTCGAGGCCGCGCTGGGCCTGTCCAGCGGGCTGGTCCTGCTCGACTTCGTCGACCTGCCGGAGGACGACCAGGACCGGGAGCGCCGCTACTCCGAGCACCTGGCCTGCCCCAACGACCACCCGCTGGCCATCGAGGATCTCGAGCCTCGGGTCTTCTCCTTCAACGCGCCGTACGGCGCCTGCCCGGAGTGCACCGGCCTGGGCACCAAGAAGGAGGTCGACCCGGAGCTGCTGGTCCCCGACCCGGAGCGCAGCCTGCGCGAGGGCGCCATCCAGCCCTGGTCCACCGGGCACAACCTGGAATACTTCCTGCGCCTGCTGGAGGCGCTCGGCGAGGCCCAGCACTTCGACGTCGACACCCCGTGGCGGGCGCTGCCGGCGCGGGCGCAGAAGACGATCCTGCACGGCTCCGACGACCAGGTGCACGTGCGCTACCGCAACAAGTACGGTCGCGAGCGCTCCTACTACACCGGGTTCGAGGGCGTGGTGCAGTGGATCGAGCGCCGGCACTCCGACACCGAGTCCGAGTGGTCCCGCGACAAGTACGAGGGCTACATGCGCGACGTGCCGTGCGCGGCGTGCGGCGGCGCCCGGCTCAAGCCCGAGGTGCTCGCGGTCACCCTCGCCGGCAAGAGCATCGCCGAGGTCTGCAACCTGTCGGTGGGGGAGTGCGCCGACCTGCTCGCCGGCATCGAGCTGACCGACCGGCAGAAGATGATCGCCGAGCGCGTCCTCAAGGAGATCAACGCCCGGCTGCGGTTCCTGCTCGACGTCGGCCTGGACTACCTCTCGCTGGACCGGCCGGCCGGCACGCTGTCCGGCGGCGAGGCGCAGCGCATCCGGCTGGCCACCCAGATCGGCTCCGGCCTGGTCGGCGTGCTCTACGTGCTCGACGAGCCGTCGATCGGTCTGCACCAGCGCGACAACCATCGGCTGATCGAGACCCTGATCCGGCTGCGCGGTCTGGGCAACACGCTGATCGTGGTGGAGCACGACGAGGACACCATCCGCGTCGCCGACTGGATCGTCGACATCGGGCCCGGCGCTGGCGAGCACGGCGGCAAGATCGTGCACAGCGGCTCGGTGCCGGCCCTGCTGAAGAACAAGGAGTCGATCACCGGGGCGTACCTGTCGGGGCGCCGGTCGATCCCGACACCGACGGGCCGCCGCCCGCAGGATCCGGCCCGCGAGCTGGTGGTGCACGGCGCGCGCGAGCACAACCTGCGCAACCTGACCGTCTCGTTCCCGCTGGGCCAGCTCATCGCGGTCACCGGGGTCAGCGGCTCGGGCAAGTCGACGCTGGTCAACGACATCCTGTACGCCGTGCTGGCCAACCAGATCAACGGCGCTCGGCTGGTGCCCGGCCGGCACACCCGGGTCTCCGGTCTGGAGCACGTGGACAAGGTCGTCGGTGTGGACCAGTCGCCGATCGGCCGTACCCCGCGCTCCAACCCGGCCACCTACACGGGGGTCTGGGACCACGTCCGCAAGCTCTTCGCCGAGACCACCGAGGCCAAGGTCCGGGGGTACGGGCCGGGCCGGTTCTCGTTCAACGTCAAGGGCGGTCGCTGTGAGGCGTGCTCCGGCGACGGCACCATCAAGATCGAGATGAACTTCCTGCCCGACGTGTACGTCCCCTGCGAGGTCTGCAAGGGCGCCCGGTACAACCGGGAGACCCTGGAGGTGCACTACAAGGGCAAGACCGTCTCGGACGTGCTGGAGATGCCGATCGAGGAGGCCGCGGAGTTCTTCTCCGCGATCCCGGCCATCCACCGGCACCTCAAGACGCTCGTCGACGTCGGCCTGGGGTACGTCCGCCTCGGGCAGCCCGCGCCGACCCTCTCCGGCGGCGAGGCGCAGCGGGTCAAGCTGGCCTCCGAGCTGCAGAAGCGCTCCACCGGGCGGACGGTCTACGTGCTCGACGAGCCGACCACCGGTCTGCACTTCGAGGACATCCGCAAGCTGCTGATGGTGCTCGAAGGGCTGGTCGACAAGGGCAACACGGTGATCACCATCGAGCACAACCTCGATGTGATCAAGACGGCCGACTGGCTGATCGACATGGGTCCGGAGGGCGGCCACCGGGGCGGCATGGTGCTCGCCACCGGCACCCCGGAGGAGGTCGCCGAGGTGCCCGAGAGCCACACCGGCCAGTTCCTGCGTCAGGTGCTCAAGCTCGACGGCGAGGCCAAGGGCGCGGCGGCGGCGACCACCCGCGCCGCCAAGGCCAACGGCGCCACCAAGACGCGGGCCAGCCGCAAGGTGCCGGCCGGCGCGCGCTGACCGCGACGCAACTCTTTCGGGGCGGGTCGGATGACGACCCGCCCCGACCCTTTTGCGGGGTGTCGCACCGATGCCGGGGTGAACTATCCGGCACAGTTGCCCGTGGAGAGAAGTGTGGCCGGCTTTTGGACCGGCGCACTGGGCGAGAGAGAGGCGAGGCATGAGCGACGATCAGGCGCTGACCGGACCGGGTACGCAGACCCGTCGTACCCTGCTCACCGGCGTCGGGGCCGTCGGCGCGGCCGTCGTCCTGGCGGCCTGCGGCAGTGACGACGACGGCAGTGGCAGCGGTGCCCCCACCAGCGGCGGCCCGGCGGTGCCCAGCACCGGGGACGCGGGCGGCGGGGATCGGCAGAACGCCCAGTCGCTGGCCACCACCGCCGACATCCCGGTCGGCGGCGGCAAGGTCCTCGCCGCCGAGGGCGTCGTGATCACCCAGCCCACGGCCGGTCAGTTCAAGGGCTTCAGCCCGATCTGTACGCACCAGAACTGCCCCGTGACGAACGTCGACGGCGGCACCATCAACTGCACCTGCCACAACAGCAAGTTCTCGATCGAGGACGGCTCGGTGAAGGCCGGCCCGGCCACCAAGCCGCTGCCGCCGAAGGACATCAAGGTGACCGGGGACCAGATCTCCCTCGCCTGACCCGCGCGGCTCGACGGCTTGATCGACTCGCGTTCCATGAAGTCGGGGTGTCGGTAGGCACCGGACACCCCGACTTCCCGGAAACCGAGTGGATCAAGTGCTCGCGGTGGGTGTCGGGGGTGCGGACTAGGCTTGTCGACGTGGCTGACCCCTCGACCTACCGTCCCGCACCCGGCACCATCCCGGAGTCACCGGGGGTCTACCGCTTCCGCGACGGCACCGGCCGGGTGATCTACGTCGGCAAGGCGAAAAACCTGCGCAGCCGGCTCAACTCCTACTTCGGCGACGTGTGGAACCTGCACGAGCGCACCCGCCAGATGGTCACCACGGCCGAGTCGGTGGACTGGATCACCGTCGGCACCGAGGTCGAGGCGCTCCAGCAGGAGTTCACCTGGATCAAGCAGTACGACCCCCGGTTCAACGTCCGCTACCGCGACGACAAGTCGTACCCCTATCTCGCCGTCACCCTCGACGAGGAGTACCCGCGACTCCAGGTGATGCGCGGCGCGAAGCGCAAGGGTGTGCGCTACTTCGGTCCGTACTCGCACGCCTGGGCCATCCGGGAGACCCTCGACCTGCTGCTGCGGGTGTTCCCCGCGCGCACCTGCTCGGCCGGCGTGTTCAAGCGGGCCGGCCAGGTCGGTCGTCCCTGCCTGCTGGGCTACATCGGCAAGTGCTCGGCGCCGTGCGTCGGCACCGTCTCCGCCGACGAGCACCGTGCGATCGTCGACGGCTTCTGCGACTTCATGGCCGGGCGCACCGACACCATGGTCCGCAAGATCGAGCGCGAGATGACCGAGGCGAGCGAGCACCTGGAGTTCGAGCGGGCCGCCCGGCTGCGCGACGACGTGGCCGCCCTGCGCCGGGCCATGGAGAAGCAGACCGTGGTGCTCGGCGATGGCACCGACGCCGACGTGGTCGCGTTCGCCGACGACCCGCTCGAGGCGGCCGTGCAGGTCTTCCACGTCCGCGACGGCCGGGTCCGCGGCCAGCGCGGGTGGGTGGTGGAGAAGACCGAGGACCTGACCACCGGCGACCTGGTGCACCACTTCTGCACCCAGGTGTACGGCGGCGAGCACGGCGAAGCCGACGTGCCCCGCGAGCTGCTGGTGCCCGAGTTGCCCGCCGACGCCGACGCGCTGGCCGAGTGGCTCAGCAGCCACCGGGGCAGTCGGGTGTCGCTGCGCGTGCCGCAGCGCGGCGACAAGCGTTCGCTCATGGAGACGGTGGAGCGCAACGCCAAGGATGCGCTGGCCCGGCACAAGCTCAAGCGGTCCGGCGACCTGACCACCCGCGGCAAGGCGCTGGACGAGATCACTGAGGCGCTCGGCATGCGCACCTCGCCGCTGCGCATCGAGTGCTTCGACATCTCGCAGATCCAGGGCACCGACGTGGTCGCCAGCATGGTGGTCTTCGAGGACGGGCTGCCCCGCAAGAGTGAGTACCGGCGGTTCATCGTGCGGGGCGCCACCGACGACCTGTCCGCCATGTCCGAGGTGCTACGCCGCCGCTTCGCCCGCTACCTCGACGCGCGGGCCGAGACGGGCGAGGTGGGCGTGGAGTCCGCCGACGACCCGACCGCGCCCGGCGGCGCCACGGATCCGCAGATCGGCATCCTGGTCGACCCGACCACCGGCCGGCCGCGGAAATTCGCGTACCCGCCACAACTGGTGGTCGTCGACGGCGGCGCCCCGCAGGTTGCGGCGGCCGCCCAGGCCCTCGCCGACCTGGGCATCGACGACGTCGCGCTGTGCGGCCTCGCCAAGCGGCTGGAGGAGGTGTGGCTCCCCGACGACGAGTTCCCGGTCATCCTGCCGCGCACCTCGGAGGGTCTCTACCTGCTGCAACGGGTCCGCGACGAGGCGCACCGCTTCGCCATCACGTTCCACCGCCAGCGTCGCTCGAAGCGGATGACCGAGTCGGCGCTGGACAATGTCCCCGGCCTGGGCGAGGTACGCCGCAAGGCGCTGCTACGGCACTTCGGCTCGCTGAAGCGACTCTCGACGGCGACCGTCGAAGAGATCACCGAGGTGCCCGGGGTGGGTCGACGCACCGCCGAGGCGATCCTGGCCGCCCTCGACAAGGGCGCAAAAGCGGACGACAGCGCCGAGGCGACGCCCAGCGCGTAGGCGACCCGCAGCGCGGGGGGCGACGCCCTGCGCGGGGGCGACCCGCAGCGCGGGGGGCGACGCCCTGCGCGTAGGCGACGCCCTGCGCGTAGGCGATCCGCAGCGCGGGGGCGACGCCCAGCGCGTAGACACACCGCGACAATCCTCGCGCCCCGCATGATCGTGCTCGATCCTGGATGTAGTGGCCTAGTTGGCAGGGTGAGGCCCCTGTTTCCTGGATCGAGCGCGATCATCCGGTGGCGGTCGGGCCGCGTGGAGGTGATCGACTCGGGTTCGGTGATGTCGGGGTGTCCGGCGCGTCCGGATACCCCGGTATCGCCGAAGTCGAGTCGATCAACCCCCGGGATGGTGGCGTGACCCGGAGGTCGGCGTGCAGTGGCGTGTCGCCCACCGAGGGACGCCGTGCACGGCACGTTTCGGCGGGCATGATCGTGCTCGATCCTGGATGTAGTGGTCTCGCCGGCAGGGTGAGGGCCCTGTTTCCGGGATCGAGCACGATCATCAGGTGGGCGCAGGGCCGCGCGGAGGTGATCCACTCGGGTTCGGTGATGTCGGGGTGTCCCGCGCGCCCGGATACCCCGACTTCGCCGAAGTCGAGTTGATCACCACCGGGTGGTGCGGATGTCCGTTTCCGGTGGGTGGTTTGTCCGGTCCGGGCGGTGGCGTCCCGTGGTCGGTGCCACCCTGGTGGCGGAATCGGGGACCCGGCGGGTTCGTTATACCTGGCATGCCGCCGCGAGCCTCAGGCTTCGGTGGCGCGGCAGCCGCCGGGAACACCCGCCCGGCCGCCACGGTTACACCCCCGCACAGCCGAGCAGCACGATTGGCCGGCCTGTGTGGCGGCCCGTCGGGAACACCCGTGCGGTCGCCGCGGTTACATCCCCGCACGGCCGAGCACCACTGGCCGGCGTGGTCCGGAATGCGGAATGACTCGCCACCCCGGGCCGTTGTACCACCCCCTGGGACATCCCCCGTGCAGGCCCCCGGGTCGCCGGGCCAGGTCCCCCGTGAACTTTTCCGCTCGGCACACATCCCCCGTTTTTGTGTGTCGTTGCGTTTTCCCCCACATGCAGAGGAGCACGCCATCATGCGTACCGATCTGATTCGTAAGACCGCTCTGACCGCTGCTGGCCTCGCCTTCACCGGCGGCGCCATCGCCGGCCCCGTCACCACCGCCTACGCCGCGTCGCAGGCCAAGCCCGCGTCGCAGACCCAGGCCGACCGCAAGCCCTCGGGTGAGCGTCAGCTGGGCGTGCGCTACGAAGCCCAGCCCAACTTCTACTACTGCGGCCCCGCCGCCGCCCGTAACGCCCTGTCCGTGCAGGGCAAGAACATCAGCGTGGACGCCATGGCCAAGGAGATGGGCACCACCGAGGCCGGCACCAACAGCATCAACGACATCACGCCGGTGCTGAACAAGGAGACCGGTAAGAACGACGCGTACCACAGCGTCGAGATCAGCAAGCCCGACGCCGACGCCACGCAGACCGACCAGCTACGCGCCGACATCGTCAAGACCGTCGACGACGGTCGGGCGGTGGTGGCGAACATCGCGGGCACCAGCGTCGACACTGATGGCAACACCCACTCGTTCGAGGGCGGGCACTACATCAGCGTCGTGGGTTACCGCGACAACGGTGACGTTGTGCGGATCGCTGATTCGGCCGATGCGAACACGGCCGCGTACGACATCACGGTCGAGCACCTCGCCGACTGGATCGCCACCCGCGGCTACGCCACCAGCTGAGAACCACACACCGACAAGGGCCGGACCCCACCACAGGGGTCCGGCCCTTTCGGCATGCAGTCAGTCGGTCGCGAGGACGGCCAGGATCTGCTCGCCGTACTTGGCGAGCTTGTTCTCGCCGACCCCGCCGACCCGCGACAGCTCGGCCAGCGAGGTGGGCGCGTCACCCGCGATCTGCCGGAGGGTGGCGTCGTGGAAGATGACGTACGCCGGGACGCCCTGCTCCTTGGCGGTGGCCGCCCGCCAGGCGCGCAGCCGCTCGAAGACCGACGCGGCCGCCGGGGTGAGCTCGGCGACGACGGTGGCCGACCCGCGCGGCTTCGACGACCGGCTCGACGCGGGCCGCTCCGGCTCGCGGCGCATCGTGACGGTGCGGCGGCGGCCCAGCACGTCGGCGCTGGCCTCGGTCAGCGCGAGGGTGCCGTAGTCGCCCTCCACGGCGAGCAGCCCCTCGGCGAGGAGTTGCCGGACCACGCCCCGCCACTCGGCCTCGCTCAACTCCGTGCCGATGCCGAAGACGGTAAGCGAGTCGTGACCGTACTGGCTGATCTTGTCGGTCTGCTTGCCGAGCAGGATGTCGATGCAGTGCCCCGCGCCGAACCGCTGGTTGCGCTCGCGGTCGAGGCGGAACACGGCGGAGAGCAGCTTCTGGGCGGCCACGGTGCCGTCCCACGACTCCGGTGGGTTGAGGCAGGTGTCGCAGTTGCCGCAGGCCGTCGGGGTCGTCTCGCCGAAGTACTCGAGCAGCTGCACCCGTCGGCAGCGGACCGTCTCGCAGAGCGCGAGCATCGCGTCCAGGTGTGCGGCGAGGTTGCGCCGGTGCGCGAGGTCGCCGTCGGACGTCTCGATCATCTTGCGCTGCTGGACCACGTCCTGCAGGCCGTACGCCAGCCATGCGGTGGACGGCAGCCCGTCGCGGCCGGCGCGGCCGGTCTCCTGGTAGTAGCCCTCGACGGACTTGGGCAGGTCGAGGTGGGCGACGAAGCGCACGTCGGGCTTGTCGATGCCCATGCCGAAGGCGATGGTGGCCACCATGACCAGGCCGTCCTCGCGGAGGAAACGTTGCTGGTTGGCGGCGCGGGTGGCCGCGTCCAGACCGGCGTGGTACGGCAGCGCGGCGACGCCGTTGGCGACGAGGAACTCGGCGGTCTTGTCCACCGAGGCGCGCGACAGGCAGTAGACGATGCCGGCGTCGCCGGGGTGCTCGTCGCGCAGCAGGGCCAGCAGCTGCTTGCGGGGCTCCCGCTTGGGCACGATCCGGTACTGGATGTTGGGCCGGTCGAAGCTGGCCACGAAGTGCCGCGCGTCGTCGAGCGCCAGCCGGCTGGCGATCTCGGTGCGGGTGGCGCTCGTCGCGGTGGCGGTCAGCGCGATGCGGGGGACCTGCGGCCAGCGCTCGTGCAGCATCGACAGCGCCAGGTAGTCGGGCCGGAAGTCGTGCCCCCACTGGGACACGCAGTGCGCCTCGTCGATCGCGAACAGGGAGATGCGCCCCCGGTCCAGCAGGGCGAGGGTGGACCGGACGCCGAGCGCCTCGGGCGCCAGGTAGAGCAGGTCCAGTTCGCCGGCGACGAACGCGGCCTCCACCCGCCGCCGGGCGTCCAGGGTCTGGGTGGAGTTGAGGAAGCCGGCGCGGACACCGACCGCGGTGAGCGCGTCCACCTGGTCCTGCATGAGCGCGATCAGCGGGGAGACGACGACCGCGACACCGTCGCGGACCAGGGCCGGGATCTGGTAGCACAGCGACTTGCCGCCACCGGTGGGCATCAGCACCAGCGCGTCGCCACCGGCGACGACATGGTCGATGACCTGCTGCTGGAAGCCGCGGAAGGCGTCGTAGCCGAACACCCGGCGCAGCACCGGCAGCGCGTCCTCGGTACGCAGGTCGGTGGGGGAAGCCATTCGCGGAGTCTACGAGCCGACCCCGACACCGCTCGCCCGGCGCACCCGGGCACACCGGACGAGCGTGCGGTCAGCTGGGCCGGTTGGCCAGGCCGCGCGGCGGGGCCTTCATCCCGACGACGATGTCGACGATCTCGATGTAGCGGGCCTTGGCCCCCATCCGGAACGCGGTGGCCGCGGCGTTGATCTCCTCGAGGGTGTCGGCCTCCACCATCGTCACCTGGTCGTACTTCCCGTTGACCCCGGTGCAGACGACGTGGGTGAGCTGCTTGGCGAAGCGGCCCAGATCCCGGGCGTGCTCGGCGGAGACCTCGTGGATGCCCTCCCGGCCGAGGGCGAAATACTCCGGACTGATCCGCATGAACAGGAAACCGACGTACTTGTTCTTGTCCGCCAGATCGTGCATCGCACCCTCCCAGATGTCGGCCTTGACCTGCGGCGATCACGAGGAGCGTATAGACGATTACTGATCGTCATCAAGGGCGGAGGCTGTCGGGAGGGCGACCCGCGGTCCCCGGGTGCGGACGCGCCCGACCCGACGCCGGCCGGCGGGATAGAGTCGCTGATTGACCAATCGCGGCCGATGGCGGCCGCGGCGCCACGGCTTGGGGGTACGGGTGAGCGAGGCGCACACAGCCGGTGACGGGCAGCCGGCGGCCGAGTCGGAGACCACCCTGGTGGTGGTCACCGGGCTGTCCGGTGGTGGTCGCAGCACCGTCGCCCGGGCGTTGGAGAACGTCGGCTACTACGTCGTGGACAACCTGCCACAGGCGCTCATGCTCGACATGGCCGAGTTGGCGTTCAAGGCCGGCGGCGCGGCCCGGCGTACGGCCATGGTCCTGGACGTGCGCTCGCGGGCCTTCTCCACCGACCTGGCCGGGGCGATCCGCGAGCTGAAGGAGCGGGGTTTCTCGCCGCGGGTGGTGTTCGTCGACGCCGACGACGAGGTGCTGATCCGGCGTTTCGAGAGTGTTCGGCGTTCGCACCCGTTGCAGGGCGACGGGCGGCTGGCCGACGGCATCGCCGTGGAGCGCGGGCTGTTGGAGGAGGCCCGCGACCAGGCCGACGTGATCATCGACACCAGCCACCTGAACGTCAACCAGCTGCGCCGGCGCATCGAGGAGCTGTTCGGCGGCGAGGACGCCCGCCGGCTGCGGGTCACCGTGCTGTCGTTCGGCTTCAAGTACGGCCTGCCGCCGGACGCCGACTTCGTGCTGGACGCCCGGTTCCTGCCCAACCCGTACTGGGTGCCGGAGCTGCGCGAGCACACCGGGCGGGAGGAGGCGGTCAGCGCGTACGTGCTGGGTCAGGAGGGCGCGGACGCCTTCGTCGCCTCGTACGCCGACCTGGTCAACGCCACCACCACCGGGTTCGAGCGGGAGGGCAAGCGGTACCTGACGGTCGCCGTGGGCTGCACCGGCGGCAAACACCGCAGCGTGGCCATCGCCGAGGAGCTGGCCGGTCGGCTGCGCCAGTCGGGGCTGGCCGCCAACGCGCAGCACCGCGACCTGGGGCGGGAATGACGGCGCGTCGGGTGGTCGCGTTCGGCGGAGGGCACGGGTTGTCCGCGTCGCTGCGTGCGCTGCGTCACTGCGCCCCCGAACTCGACCTGGACATCACCGCGGTGGTCACGGTCGGTGACGACGGCGGTTCCAGCGGCCGGCTGCGCGCCGAACGGGGCGGCCTGCCCCCGGGTGACCTGCGCCAGGCGCTGGTGGCGCTGGCCGGAGACCACCCCGCCACGCGACGCAGCGCCGGGCTGTTCCAGCACCGCTTCGCCGCCGTGCCGGCGCTCGGCGTACCCCCGGACGGCGGGACCGACGCGGACCCGGCGGCGGCGGGCGGCCCGGAGCCGCGCGGCGCGGACCCGACGACGGCGCGCACCGACGGCCTGGCCGGGCACGCGGTGGGCAACCTGGTGCTCTGCGGTCTCATGGAGCTGCTCGGCGACCCGGTGGCCGCGCTGGAACACGCCGGGGCCATGCTCGGCACGGTCGGCCGGGTCCTGCCGATGTCGCGCCAGCCGGTCGGCATCGAGGCGCGGGTGCGCGGCGCCGACCCGAGCGCCCCCGACGAGGTGCGCACCGTACGCGGTCAGCACCAGGTGGCGGTCACCACCGGGCGGGTCGAGTCGCTGCGCCTCACCCCGGCCGCCCCGGCGGCCTGCGCCGAGGCCCTGGCGGCGATCGCTGCGGCGGACTGGTTGATCTTCGGGCCGGGCAGCTGGTACACGAGTGTGCTGCCGCACCTGCTGGTGCCGCAGCTGGCCGACGCGATCGTGTCCAGCTCGGCCCGGCGGCTGGTCACGCTGAACCTGGCCGCGGAGAAGGAGACCCTCGGCCTCTCGGTCGCCGACCATCTGGCGGCGTTGCGCTGGTACCTGCCCGAGCTCAAGGTTGATCTCGTGCTCGCGGACGCCAAGGCGGTGGGTGACCCTGAACCGGTCGAACGTGCGGCAGAATCGCTGGGTGCCCGCCTGGTCCTCGCCCCCGTCGCCGTCATCGACGGCACTCCCCGCCATGATCCGGCTGCCCTGGGCGCCGCGCTGGTGCCTGTCCTGGGCGCCGATCGTTAGACACGTACGTAATCTCCGGCGACACGCCGGAACAGGTCCGTGAGGGGACGCACAATGGCGATGACGGCTGCGGTCAAGGACGAGCTGAGTCGGGTCGACGTGCCCAAGCCCTGCTGTCGGCGGGCGGAGATGGCGGCGCTGCTGCGCTTCGCCGGCGGGCTGCACATCGTCTCCGGCCGGGTGGTGGTGGAGGCTGAGCTGGACACCGGCGCGGTGGCGCGTCGGTTGCGCCGGGAGATCGCCGAGGTCTACGGCTACCCCAGCGAGATCCACGTGCTGGCGTCCGGTGGGCTGCGCAAGGGCAGCCACTTCATCGTCCGCGTGGTCAAGGACGGTGAGGCGCTCGCACGGCAGACCGGCCTGCTGGACGTGCGCGGCCGGCCGGTGCGCGGGCTGCCTCCGCACGTGGTGGCGGCCAACGTCTGCTGCGCGGTCTCGGCATGGCGGGGCGCGTTCATGGCGCACGGCTCGCTCACCGAGCCCGGCCGCTCCAGCGCGCTGGAGATCACCTGCCCGGGGCCGGAGTCGGCGCTGGCGCTGGTCGGCGCGGCCCGGCGGATCGGCATCACCGCGAAGAACCGCGAGGTGCGCGGGGTGGACCGGGTGGTGGTCAAGGACGGCGACGCGATCGCGGCGCTGCTCACCCGCATCGGCGCGCACTCCAGCGTGCTGGCCTGGGAGGAGCGCCGGGTCCGCCGCGAGGTGCGGGCCACCGCCAACCGGCTGGCCAACTTCGACGACGCCAACCTGCGCCGCTCGGCGCGCGCCGCCGTCGCCGCCGCCGCCCGGGTGACCCGGGCGCTGGAGATCCTGGCCGAGGAGGCGCCCAACCACCTCACCGACGCCGGGCGGCTGCGCCTGGAGCACCGGCAGGCGTCGCTGGAGGAGCTGGGCGCGCTGGCCGAGCCTCCGCTGACCAAGGACGCCATCGCCGGACGGATCCGCCGTCTGCTCGCGCTGGCTGACAAGCGGGCCCGGGACCTCGGCATCCCGGATACCGAAGCGGCCGTCACGCCCGACATGCTCGTGGTCTGATAGGACGGTGGGGCCGTACGGTGCGCCGGGAGCACGACCCGGCGCGGCGTGGTCTCACGCGCTCGGATAAGGTCGCTGAGTACGGCAAGGGGGCCGACACGGGCACTCCTCGTCGTGCTTACCGCCTCGGGCGGTCAGGTCCTCAGACCGCGGCGGGGTGCCGAGACGAACCGTCAACGGCCGGCTCCAACGGTCGGCGCACACCACTCCGCCGGCCCGTTGTCTGAAGCCGGCAGACCAGAACGCGAGGAGATGGGACCTGTGACCATCCGGGTTGGCATCAACGGCTTCGGCCGAATCGGCCGGAACTTCTTCCGGGCAGTGCTGGCGTCCGACGCCGACATCGAGGTCGTGGCGGTGAACGACCTGACCGACAACGGCACGCTCGCCCACCTGCTCAAGTACGACAGCATCCTCGGTCGCCTGCCGTTCGAGGTCAAGGCCACCGCCGACGAGATCACCGTCGGTGGCAAGACCATCAAGGCGTACGCCGAGAAGGACCCGGCGGCGCTGCCGTGGGGTGAGGTCGGCGCGGACGTCGTCATCGAGTCGACCGGCTTCTTCACCGACGCCACCAAGGCCAAGGCGCACGTCGACGGCGGCGCCAAGAAGGTCATCATCTCCGCTCCGGCGAAGAACGAGGACGTCACCGTCGTCATGGGTGTCAACCACGACACCTACGACCCGGCGAAGCACACCATCATCTCCAACGCCTCGTGCACCACCAACTGCCTCGCGCCGATGGCGAAGGTCCTGCACGACACGTTCGGCATCCAGCACGGTCTGATGACGACGATCCACGCGTACACCCAGGACCAGAACCTGCAGGACGCCCCGCACTCCGACCTGCGCCGCGCCCGGGCCGCCGCGCTGAACATCGTGCCGACCTCGACCGGTGCCGCGAAGGCCATCGGCCTGGTGCTGCCGGACCTGAAGGGCAAGCTCGACGGGTACGCGCTGCGGGTGCCGATCCCGACCGGCTCGGTCACCGACCTCACCGTCACCGTGGGTCGTGAGACCACCGTGGACGAGGTCAACGCCGCGCTGAAGGCCGCCGCGGACGGCCCGCTCAAGGGCATCCTCGTCTACAACGAGGACCCGATCGTCTCCACCGACATCGTCACCGACCCGGCGTCGTGCATCTTCGACGCGCCGCTGACCAAGGTCGTCGGCAACCAGGTCAAGGTCGTCGGCTGGTACGACAACGAGTGGGGCTACTCCAACCGCCTGGTCGACCTGGTCAAGCTGGTCGGTTCGTCGCTGTGAGCATCCGGACCCTCGACGACCTGCTCGCCGAGGGGGTGTCGGGTCGGCGCGTGCTGGTGCGCGCCGACCTGAACGTCCCGCTCGACAAGCAGACCGGTGCGATCACTGATGACGGACGCATCCGCGCGGTGCTGCCGACGCTCGGCGCGCTGGTCGAGGCCGGCGCGAAGGTGGTCGTCTGCTCGCACCTGGGCCGCCCGAAGGGCACGCCGGACCCGCAGTTCAGCCTGAGCCCGGTCGCCGGGCGGCTCGGTGAGCTGCTCGGCGCTCCGGTGCACTTCGCCACCGACACGGTCGGCGACTCGGCCCGCTCCACCGTCGCGGGCCTGGCCGACGGCCAGGTCGCCCTGCTGGAGAACCTGCGTTTCAACGCCGGTGAGACCAGCAAGGACGAGGCCGAGCGGGGCGCCTTCGCCGACCAGCTCGCCGCGTTCGGCGACGCGTACGTCGACGACGCGTTCGGCGCCGTGCACCGCAAGCACGCCAGCGTGTACGACGTGCCGGCGCGGCTGCCGCACGTGGCCGGCCGGCTGGTGCTGCGCGAGGTCGAGGTGCTCGGCAAGCTGGCCGGCGACCCGGAGCGCCCGTACGTCGTGGTGCTGGGTGGTTCCAAGGTCTCCGACAAGCTGGCGGTGATCGAGGCGCTGCTGCCGAAGGTCGACCGGCTGCTCATCGGCGGCGGGATGTGCTTCACGTTCCTCAAGGCCCAGGGCCACGAGGTGGGCACCTCGCTGCTGGAGGAGGAGATGGTGGAGACCTGCCGCAACCTCCTGGAGCGCTCCGAGGGCAAGATCATGCTGCCGGTCGACGTGGTGGCCGCGACCGCCTTCTCCCCGGACGCCGATCACGACGTCTTCCCGGCGGACGGCATCCCGAGCCACCGGATCGGGCTGGACATCGGCCCGGAAACGGTCGCCGGCTTCGCCGCCGCCCTGAAGACCTCCGCATGTGGAGATCCCGGGAACGCGCGGACGATCTTCTGGAACGGGCCGATGGGCGTGTTCGAGATGGCGCCCTTCGCCGCGGGCACCCGGGGCGTCGCCGAGGCCATCGCCGATTCCGACGCGTTCAGCGTGGTCGGCGGCGGTGACTCGGCGGCCGCGATCCGGCTCCTCGGCCTGGATGAGAAGGCGTTCGGGCACATCTCCACCGGCGGTGGCGCCTCCCTGGAGTACCTGGAGGGCAAGACCCTCCCCGGCATCGCGGCCCTGGAGAACTGAGCATGGCGAGCACGACCCGCCGGCCGTTGATGGCCGGCAACTGGAAGATGAACCTCAACCACCTCGAGGCCAACCTGCTCGTGCAGAAGCTGGCCGCGAGCCTCACCGAGAAGCAGCTCACCGAGGTCGAGACGGTCGTGCTGCCGCCGTTCACCGCCCTGCGCACCGTGCAGACGGCGGTGGACGGCGACAAGCTGCTGATCGGCTACGGCGGGCAGGACCTCTCCCCGCACACGGCGGGCGCGTACACCGGGGACATCTCCGGCGTGATGCTCGCCAAGCTCGGCTGCACGTACGTGGTGGTCGGGCACTCCGAGCGGCGGGCCTACCACCACGAGGACGACGGGTTGGTCAACGCGAAGGTGAAGGCGGCGCTCACGCACGGCCTGACCCCGATCCTCTGCGTGGGGGAGGGGCTGGACATCCGCGAGCAGGGCACCCACGTGGCGCACTGCGCCGACCAGCTCGACGGGGGCCTCGCCGGGCTCACCGCCGAGCAGGTGCGCCAGGTCGTCATCGCGTACGAGCCGGTCTGGGCGATCGGCACCGGCAAGACCGCGACGCCCGAGGACGCCCAGGAGGTCTGCGGTGCGGTCCGCCGGCGGCTGGCGGAGCGCTTCGACGCCGAGACCGCCGACGCGGTTCGGATCCTCTACGGCGGGTCGGTCAAGGCGTCCAACGTCGCCTCGATCATGGCTCAGCCGGACGTGGACGGGGGCCTGGTGGGCGGCGCCAGCCTGGACGCGGAAGAATTCGCGCAGATCTGCCGGTTCCCCGAGCACATCGCTCGCTGATCGCTCGCTATCCTGGACACCGCCCGTCCACCGGCCGGTGCCACCGTGCCCGACCTGTCCGGGCGAGGATCGCTACGAGAGGACTGCCCCCAGCCATGCCGATCTGGTTCGCATACACGTTGATCGTGTTGCTGGTCATCACGAGCATCCTGCTCACCATGCTCATCCTGCTGCACCGCGGTAAGGGTGGCGGGTTGTCGAGCATGTTCGGCGGTGGCGTCAGCTCCAGCCTCGCCGGCTCCTCGGTGGCCGAGAAGAACCTGGACCGTTACACCGTTCTGGTGGGTGTCGTCTGGTTCGCGGCGATCGTCGGGCTGGGGCTCTGGCTCCGTCTCCAGTTGAACAGCGGCTCCTGAGCAGGCCCGCGAAGTCGTACAATCTGCGCGCGGTCCGTCACTCGACGGGCCGCGCGCAGTCTTTTCTCCGCTGCACCGCGTCGCCCGCCGCCCATCCCCGACGGCGGCGGGTCCCCTCCGACGACAGGAGCGAGCAGCCGTGCCCAGTGGCAACGTCATCCGCGGCGCCCGCGTCGGGTCCGCACCCATGCGCCCGGACGAGCGGCACCAACCCGCACCCCGACAGGACGTCACCTACTGGTGTCGCAACGACCACCAGACCGACATCCGGATCGCGGCCGACGCCACGGCGCCGCCGCTGTGGGACTGCCCCCGCTGCGGGCTCCCCGCCGGTCTGGACGCGCAGAACCCGCCCGGACGGGTCCGCGCCGAGCCCTACAAGAGCCACCTGGCGTACGTGAAGGAGCGGCGTACCGCCGAGGAGGGCGAGGCGCTGCTGGCGGAGGCGCTCGCCGCGCTGCGCCGCCGCCGGGGCGAAAGTTAGGCAAGGGCCCCGCGTGGGGGCCCTTCCCGTCGTTCAGCGCAGGCTACGCAGCCGGGCGGGCACGTCAGCGGCCGCCGCGCGGTCCAGCAGCCAGCGGGTACGGTCCACGCCGTGCACCCCGGCGGCCGGCAGCTGCACCGGGCCGGCGCCGGCCAGCGCCATGCCCACCGCACGTGCCTTGTCGGCGCCGCCGGCCACCAGCCAGACCTCCTCGGCGGTGTTGATCGCCGACAGGGTGAGCGTGGTCCGCACCGGCGGCGGCTTCGGGCTGCCCCGCACCGCGCTGACCGGCCGCGTCTCGTAGTGCACCGGGTGCCCGGGGAAGACCGACGCGACGTGCCCGTCCTCGCCGACACCCAGCATCAGCACGTCGAAGTGCGGCAGCGCGGCGTGCCCCGGCCGGGCGGCGCGGGCCAACTCGTCGGCGTACGCGGCGGCGGCCGCCTCGGGGTCGTTGCCGGCCGGGCCGTCGGAGGCCGGCATGGGATGCACCCGGGCCGGGTCCAGCGGCACCACGTCCAGCAGGGCGGCGCGGGCCTGGGTCTCGTTGCGCTCCGGGTCGCCGGCGGGCAGGAACCGCTCGTCACCCCACCACACGTCGACCCGGGACCAGTCCACCGCGTCGCGGGCCGGCAACTGCGCCACCGCCCGGTACACGGCCGCGGCGACGCGCCCACCGGTGAGCACCATCGCGGCCTCGCCCCGGTCGGCCTGGGCGTCGAGCAACTTCACCAGCAGCCGGGCCGCCACGGCCTGCGCCAGCAGGTCGGCGTCGGCGTGGACGGCGACACTCGCCTCACTCATGGGTTGTGCCTTCGTTTCCCGACCGCTGGGCGGTCGCTGTCGCGTCGTCTCCGGGCCGTACGCCCAGAGGTGCTCCGGTGGAGGGCCGGAACCATCCCGGCCCTCCCGTTCGTCGTGCTGCGGACGTTCCGGCTCAGCTCTCGCCGCTCGTGCCGGTGTGCGCGGTGACCCCGGCCTCGGCGCGCTGGGCCGTGGCCGGATCCTTCCAGACGTGCACCCGCTGCGGGGGGCGCTGTTCCAGACCCCGCAGCCCGGCGGTCGCGCCCAGCGCCTCCGCGTACACCTGGTCCGCGTCCAGCCGGCGCAGCTCCTCGGCCAACTCGTCGCCGAGCGGCCGACGGACCAGCGGCAGGGCCCGGTCGTCCTGACCGGTCCGCCGGAACACCGCCAGGCTGTCCTCGCGGGTCAGCGTCAGGCGGTCGCCGTTGGCGCAGGTCAACTGCACCTCCCGCATCCGGGGGAACTCGTTGGTGTCGACCCGGCGCGGGGTGATGCCCAGCCGGCTGGACAGCCAGCCGACCATCAGCGCCGCCGTCGGGTCGGTGGGCGGCGCGACGACGGTCGCCTCGGTGACCTTCGCCTCGGTGGTGTCGAACGCCCCGGCGACCAGGGTCCGCCACGGGGTGATCCGGGTCCACGCCAGGTCGGTGTCACCCGGGGCGTAGTCCCGGGCGCGCTGCCGCAGCGCCTCCACCGGGTCCGTGGCCTGCGCCGTGTCGGTGATCCTCCGGTCGGCGACCACCCCGAGGAAGTCGGTGGCGATCTCCGCCGGCGGTTCGCCGTGCCACCAGGTGACCACCGGCACGTCCGGCACCAGCAGCGGCATCACCACCGACTCCGCGTGCAGGGCGAGCCGCCCGTACAACCGGGTGACCACCGCCTCGCAGGGGCCGAGTCGGCCACCGACCACGATCTCCGCGTCCAGTCGGTTGCGTTCCCGCTCGATGTCGGAGCGGACCACGACCACCAGCCGGCACGGGTGGGCGGCGGCGGCGATGGTCGCCGCCGCCTCCGCCTCGCGGACCCGCTTCTCGTCCACCACCACGATGAGGGTGAGCGCCATGCCGCTGGCCACACCACCGGCGCTGCGCCGCTCGGCAGCCAGCGCCTTGACCACCTCGTTGCCGGTGGTGTCCCACAGCCCGATCATGCTCTTCTCCAAGCGCGGCCCTCGCGGGCCAGCATCTCGTCGGCCGCCCGCGGCCCCCACTCGCCGGCGCGGTACGGCTCCGGCGTGGTGCCCTCCCAGGCGTGCTCCAGCGGGTCGATCACCTGCCAGCTCTGCTCGACCTCGGCCGCGTCCGGGAACAGGGTGCGGTCCCCGATCAGCACGTCCAGCACCAGCCGCTCGTACGCCTCCGGGCTGGACTCCGTGAACGCCTCGCCGTACTGGAAGTCCATCGCGATGTCGCGGACCTCCATGGTGGTGCCCGGCACCTTCGAGCCGAACTTGAGCACCACGCCCTCGTCCGGCTGCACCCGGATGACGAGCTGGTTGTTGCCCAGCGACTCCATGTCGGCGTCGTTGAACGGCAGGTGCGGCGCCTTCTTGAACATGATGGCGACCTCGGTGACCCGCCGGGGCAGCCGCTTGCCGGCCCGGATGTAGAACGGCACCTCGGCCCAGCGCCGGTTCTGGATGCCGAGCCGCACCGCCACGTACGTCTCCGTGGTGGAGTCGGGGGGTACGCCCTGCTCCTCCCGGTAACCGACCGCGCGTTCGCCGCCGACCCAGCCGGGCAGGTACTGGCCGCGGACGGTGTCCCGGGCGACGTCCTTCGGCAGGGTGATGGCCTTGAGCACCTTCAGCTTCTCGGCGCGGATCTCGTCGGCGTCGAAGCTCGTCGGCTCCTCCATGGCCACCAGCGCCAGGAGTTGGAGCAGGTGGTTCTGCAGCACGTCACGGGCGGTGCCGACGGTGTCGTAGAAGCCGGCCCGGCTGCCGATGCCGACGTCCTCGGCCATGGTGATCTGCACCGAGTCGACGTACTTCGAGTTCCACAGCGGCTCGAACAGGTTGTTGGCGAACCGCAGGGCCAGGATGTTCTGGACGGTCTCCTTGCCCAGGTAGTGGTCGATCCGGAAGACGTCCTGGCGGGTGAACACGTCGTCGACGAGGTCGTTGAGCGCCTTCGCCGACGGCAGGTCGTTACCGAACGGCTTCTCCACCACCACCCGGCGCCAACCGCCGGACTTCTCGTTGTCGGCCATCCCGGTGCGGGCCAGTTGCTTGAGCACGACGGGGAACGCGGCCGGGGGGATGGAGAAGTAGAACGCCGCGTTGCCGGCGATGCCGTGACTCTGCCGCAGGTCGTCCAGCGTCGAGGCGAGCTGGTCGAAGGCCGCGTCGTCGTCGAACGACCCGCCGACGAACTTGATGTTGCCGGCCAGTCGCGCCCACACCTCGTCCCGCCACGGGGTACGGGCGTGCTTCTTCGCCGCCTCGCACGCGAGGGTCTCGAAGTCGCCGTCACCCCAGTCGCGGCGGGCGAAGCCGAGGACCACGAAACCGGGCGGCAGCAGGCCCCGGTTCGCCAGGTCGTAGACCGCCGGGAGCAGCTTCTTGCGGGCCAGGTCGCCGGTCACCCCGAAGATCACCAGAGCGCACGGCTCGGGGATCCGGGGCAACCGGCGGTCCTGCGGGTCGCGTAGCGGGTTCGTCGAGCCACCTTCGGTTCGCGCCTCCGGGGCTCGCAACCCCGGTTCACTCCTCGCGCTCACGGTGCTCCCTCGCTTCCGCTTCTGTCACAGCGTCCATCCTCACGCCCGCAGCTCACCGGCCGCGTCGAGTAGTTGGGCGACGCCGGTTGCCCGGTCGGTCAGGTGCAGCCGCAGCAGCGGCCGCTTCCGACCCGCGAGGGCCTGCCGGTCGCCGGCGGCCTGTGCCGCCTGCAACTCACCGAAGGTGTACGGCTTGCCCGGCACCGCCAGGTCCTCGGTGACCGCGCCGGTCACCTGCAGGAAGCTGCCCACCTGCGGGCCGCCCTTGTGGTACTGGCCGGTGGAGTGCAGGAACCGCGGCCCCCAGCCGAAGGTGACCGGCCGACCGGACGCGCCGGCCAGCAGCGGCCGCAGCCGGGCCGCGTCGGCGTCGGCGAAGCGGTCCAGGTACGCCATGACGGCCAGGTAACCGTCGTCGCCGAGACCGTCGAGCAGCCAGCGCAGCACGCCGGCCAGGTCACCGGGCGCGCCCTGCGGCGCGTACACCTCGATCGCGCCCTCGGTGAACGACGGCGTCTCCGCCGGCAGGCCCGAGGCCAGGATCTTGTTGGTGTTCTCCTTGGACTCGGTGACGTTCGGCTGGTTGAACGGGTCGATGCCGAGCACCACGCCGGCCACCGCGGTGGCGTACTCCCAGGCCAGGAACTGCGCGCCGAGCGGGCCGTTGACGGCCACGTCCGGGTCGGCGCCGCCGCCCGGCACGTCACCGGGGGCCAGCGCGCCGCCGTAGCTGACGGTCAGCACGTCCGGCCCGGTGGCGCCGGGGCTCTGCGGGGACTCGACCACGACGGGCAGGATGCCCACTCCGGCCTTGCCGGTCGACTCGGCGATCAACTGCTCGGCCCAGTCACCCAGGCCGTCGATGCCGGTGCCGTCGGACACCAGGGCGACCTTGTCGCGGGCCAGCGTGGCCGCGGCACCCAACGCGGCGCCCAGCGCCAGCGCCGGGTTGTCGCGGTCGGAGCCGAGCGACTCGGCCAACGCGTCGGCCTGGTCGATCAGCTCGGCGACCTCGACACCGGCCAGCGCGGACGGCACCAGCCCGAACGCGGTCAGCGCCGAGTACCGGCCGCCCACGTTCGGGTCGGCGAGCACGGTGAACGCGCCCATCTCGGCCGCGGTGGCCTCCAGCGGCGAACCCGGGTCGGTGACGATGACGAAGTGCCGGCCGGCCTCCGCCTCGGTCATCCCGGCGTCCAGGAACGCCTGCCAGTAGGCGCGACGGTGGCTGTCGGTCTCCACCGTCGAGCCGGACTTGCTGGCGACGACCACCACGGTGCGCTCCAGCCGGTCACCCAGGGCCGCCCGGACCTGGCCCGGGTCGGTGGTGTCCAGCACGGTCAACGGCCGGCCCAGGGTCCGCGTGATCACCTCGGGGGCGAGCGACGAGCCGCCCATACCGGCGAGCACCACGTGGTCCAGGTCGGCCAGCTCCGCGGTCAGCTCGGCGAGCTGCACCAGCAGCTCCCGGCTGCGCCGGTGGGTGTCCACCCAGCCGAGCCGGACCTTCGCCTCGGCCTCGGCGTCCGGGCCCCACAGGCTTGCGTCCTTGGCGGCCAGCCTGCCGGGGACGCCGGCCTTGACCAGCGCCTCCCGGGTCGAGGCGGGCGCGGACTTGTCGACCGCGTCCGCGCCGTACACAGCGAGCCCGGCGGCTGCCTCCACCGGCCCTGCAAGAAGATCGCTCATGCCGCCACTCCGCTTCGCTGCGTGCCGCCATGAGGCACCTTCGCGCTGGGCTTGCCGATTCGCTCGCTCACGCGCCACCCGCCTTCGCGGCGGCGTTCGCGTTGCCCTTGGCCGCCTTGTTCGGAGCACCCTTGCCGCTGCCGGCCGCCTCCAGCGACTTGCGGACGCCGTCGAGCAGCTCCTGCCAGCTCGCCTCGAACTTCTCCACGCCCTCGCGCTCCAGGGTGGCGATCACGTCGGCCATGTCCACCCCGACCGACTCCAGGTCCGCGAAGACCTTCCGGGCCGCGTCGTAGGCGCCGGTGATGGTGTCGCCGCGCGTCTCGCCGTGATCGGCGTACGCGTGGATGACCGACTCCGGCATGGTGTTGACCGTGCCGGGGGCGATCAGCTCCTCGACGTAGATCACGTCCCGGTAGTCCGGGTTCTTCGTCGAGGTGGAGGCCCACAGCGGCCGCTGCGGGTGCGCTCCGGCGGCCTCGAGCGCCTTCCAGCGGTCCGAGGAGAAGACCTCGGTGTAGCGCTCGTACGCCAGCTGGGCGTTGGCGATCGCGGCCTTGCCCTTCAGTCCCAGCGCGCGCTCTTTGCCCGCACTGTCGGCGGCCTTGTCGGCTATCCGGTCCAATCGCTTGTCGACCTCGGAGTCCACCCGGGAGACGAAGAACGACGCGACGGAGCCGATCTTCGACAGGTCGTGCCCGTTGGCCTTGGCCTGCTCCAGACCGGTCAGGAAAGCCTCCATGACCGCCGAGTAGCGGTCCAGACCGAAGATCAGCGTCACGTTGACGCTGATCCCCTCGGCGAGCGTGTCGGTGATCGCCGACAGGCCCTCCTCGGTGGCCGGGATCTTGATGAAGAGGTTGGGCCGGTCGACCAGCCACCACAGCGCCTTGGCCTCGGCGACCGTCTTGTCCGCGTCGTGCGCGCTGCGCGGGTCCACCTCGATCGAGACCCGGCCGTCCACGCCTGCGCTGCCGTCGTACGACGGGCGCATCACGTCGCAGGCCCACCGTACGTCGTACGTGGTGAGCATCCGTACGGCCTCTTCCACGTCCACGCCACGGATGGCCAGGTCGCGCAACTGCCAGTTGTACTCGTCGGCGTCGCTCAACGCCTTCGCGAAGATCGTCGGGTTGGTGGTGACGCCCGCGACGTGCTTCTCACGGCGGAGCTTGTCCAGCCCGCCGGAGCTCAAACGTACCCGGGAAAGATCATCGAGCCACACCGCCACACCCGCGGCGGTGAGCTCATTCAGCTTGTCCGTCATGCCGTCCACGCTCCCTCAGTTGCCGGTCGTGAAACCGGTGATGTCGCCCACCCGGGCCAGCGAGGCGTGTGCCGCCGCCACGATCCGGTCGGGGGTGAACCCGAACTGCTCGAAGAGCACGGTGTGCGGGGCGCTCGCCCCGTAGTGCTCCAGGCTGACGCTCTCGCCGAGGTCACCGACGATGCCGCGCCAGGACATGGCGATCCCGGCCTCCACGCTCACCCGTGCCTTTACCCCACGCGGGAGCACCGACTCCCGGTATGCCTCATCCTGCTCGTAGAACCACTCCTGGCAGGGCATCGAGACGACCCGGGTCGGCGTGCCGTCGGCCTCCAGCCGCTCCCGGGCGGTCAGGGCGAGCTGCACCTCGGAGCCGGTGCCGATGATGATCACCTGGGGCTTGCCGTTGGACGCCTCGGCCAGCACGTAGCCACCCTTGGCCACGCCGGCCACGTCACCCAGGACATCCCGGTCCAGGGTCGGCAGCGGCTGGCGGCTCAGCGCCAGCGCGGTCGGCCGGTCGGTGTGCTCCAGCGCCTGCCGCCAGGCCCACGCCGTCTCGTTCGCGTCCGCCGGGCGGACCACGTCCAGGCCCGGGATGGCGCGCAGCGCGGTCAGGTGCTCCACCGGCTGGTGGGTCGGGCCGTCCTCGCCCAGGCCGATCGAGTCGTGCGTCCAGACGTACGTCACCGGCAGCTTCATCAACGCGGCCAGCCGCACCGCCGGGCGCATGTAGTCGCTGAACACCAGGAACGTGCCGCCGTACGGGCGGGTGCCGCCGTGCAGCGCGATGCCGTTGAGGATGGCGCCCATGGCGTGCTCACGGATGCCGAAGTGCAGCGTCCGGCCGTACTCGTGGCCGGGGAAGTCCTTGGTGGCGTGCGCGGCCGGGATGAACGACGGCTCGCCCTTCATGGTGGTGTTGTTGCTCTCGGCCAGGTCGGCCGAACCGCCCCACAGCTCCGGCAGCACCGGCGCGAGCGCCTCGAGCACCTTGCCGGAGGCGGCCCGGGTGGCAACACCCTTGGCGTCGGCGGGGAAGACCGGCAGCGCCTTGGTCCAGCCGTCCGGCAGCACCCGGCCGGCCATCCGCTCGTAGAGCGCCGTGCGCTCCGGGTTCGCCTTCTTCCAGGCGTCGAACGCGGCGGTCCACTCCTGCTCGGCCTTGTCGCCGCGGCCCATCACCGTGCGGGCGTGGCCGAGCACCTCCTCGTCGACCTGGAAGGTCTGCTCCGGGTCGAAGCCGAGGATCCGCTTGGTGGCCTTCACCTCGTCGGCGCCGAGCGCCGAGCCGTGGATCTTGCCGGTGTTCTGCTTGTTGGGCGCGGGCCAGCCGATGATGGTGCGCAGCGCGATGAAGGAGGGACGACCGGTCTCGGCCTTGGCGGCCACCAGCGCGCGGTACAGCGCCTCGGCGTCCTCGTGGTAGTCACCCTGGTCGGCGTCACCGCTGCGCCAGTCGACGGTCTGCACGTGCCAGCCGTACGCCTCGTAGCGGGCCGCCACGTCCTCGCTCTTGGCGATGCGGGTGTCGTCCTCGATCGAGATCTCGTTGTCGTCGTAGATCACCGTGAGGTTGCCCAGCTGCTGGTGCCCGGCGAGGGCGCTGGCCTCGTGGCTGATGCCCTCCTCGATGTCACCGTCGGAGACGATGCACCAGATGTTGTGGTCGAAGACCGACCTGCCCGGCTCGGCCTCCGGGTCGAACAGGCCACGCTCGCGACGGGCCGCCATGGCCATGCCGACCGCGTTGCCCAGGCCCTGCCCGAGCGGGCCGGTGGTGGTCTCCACGCCCGGGGTGTGACCGTGCTCCGGGTGACCCGGGGTCTGCGAGCCCCACTGGCGCAGCGACTTCAGGTCGTTCAGGCTCAGCGGGTAGCCGGAGAGGAACAGCTGGATGTAGAGGCTCAGGCTGGAGTGCCCGGCGGAGAGCACGAACCGGTCCCGGCCGGGCCAGTTCGGGTCGGCCGGGTTGTGCCGCATGACCCGGTTGAAGAGGAGGTAGGCCGCGGGCGCCAGGCTCATCGCGGTGCCCGGGTGGCCGTTGCCGGATTTCTCGACGGCATCCATGGCCAGGACGCGGACGGTGTCGACAGCCCGGCGATCGAGGTCGGACCAGTTGAGTTCGGAGTGCTCGGGTCGGTTGGCAGCCACGATGGTTGTGCTCCTCGGCAGATGGGCGGAACCCTCACTGATGACCCTATCGAGCGCGACTAAACGTGCGCCCGGGGATCTCCGCATGGTGTGCAGTACGTGACTCTGCGCCCAGACGTTCAACCCGGTGGTGTGACGGCCCGCACCGTTGTCGGGTCGGCCGGGCAGCCAAAACGACAACGCGTAGTGTGTGGGTCGGTGTGCGGCCCCCGAGCGGGCGCGGCCGACTCGATCTCCCCGTGCCGATGCCGGAAGGTGGCAATCCGTGAGCATGATCACCGAGCGCCCCGCGAGCAACCCCACCGGGCAGCCCCCGGTACGGGCGGCCGAGGGTCCGGTGGCGCGGCGGGACGTGCGCGCGATCGTGTCGGCGTACGTGGCGCTCACCAAGCCGCGCATCGTCGAGTTGCTGCTGGTCACCACCGTCCCGGCGATGATGCTCGCCGACGGCGGACTGCCGTCGCTGTGGCTGATGGCCGTGGTGCTCATCGGTGGCTCGCTCGCCGCGGGGGCGGCCAGCGTGCTCAACTGCTACATCGACCGGGACATCGACCAGTTGATGCGGCGGACCAAGCGGCGTCCGCTGCCGGCGCACACGGTGTCGCCGCGCAGCGCGCTCGTCTTCGGTCTGGTGCTGGCGGCGATCTCGATCGTTCTGATGGCGGCGTTCACCAACCTGCTCGCCGCCGGGCTGACGCTCGCCGCGATCGTCTACTACGACGTCGTCTACACGCTCTGGCTCAAGCGCTCCACCTCGACGAACACGTTCTGGGGTGGCGCCTGCGGTGCCGCTCCGGTGCTGATCGGGTGGGCGGCGGTCACCGGCGGGCTCGCCCCGGCGGCCTGGGGCCTGTTCGCGGTGGTCTTCTTCTGGCAGATGCCGCACTTCTACCCGCTCGCGATGAAGTACAAGGACGACTACGCCCGCGCCGGCATCCCGATGCTGCCCGTGGTGGCCTCCACCCGCCGGGTGAACGCCGAGATCCTGATCTTCGCGTGGCTCACCGTGCTCACCTCCCTCGCGGTCTGGCCGCTGGGCCTCAGCGCGATCTACGGCGTACCGACGCTGGTGGTGGGCGCGATCTTCCTGGTCGAGGCGCACCGGCTCTGCCGGCGGGCGACCCGCGGCGAGGCGGTCAAGCCGATGCGGCTGTTCCACTGGTCGACGACGTACCTGACCATCGTCTTCGTGGCCGTCGCGCTCGACGCGCTGATCTGACCCGCGTCGCGGGACGTCCCACGACGCTGCGGAAATCCGCAGACTAATCATGGTCGTGGATGAGTTGTCCGGGTTTAATGTCACATGAGAGTAACTTTCGGCATGAGTCGGATCGACTCAACCTGCGGGCACTGGACCCTGATTTGCCCGAGTGGTTAGTGCGGGAAAGTCCGGATATAACCGGACAGGAAGCCGGTGGCCTTCCTGAAACCTAGAGGTAATTGGCATCACAAAAGGTTCATGGTTCTCGCACGCGTGAGTGCAACTCTGCTTAGGCTTCGCGTCATGGCAGATGGTTCCGATACGACGCTGACGGCCGAGCAGACCGCCGGCGAGCAGGCCCCGCACGGCCTGGTCGCGGGCCTCCGGTCGTTCGCCGCCGGGCACGGCGGCGCGAAGGCCGTCATCGAGTACGTCGGTAAGCGCGGCGCACGGATCGTCCTCGTGGGTGCCGATGGTGAGTGGGGCGACCAGTTCGCCGAGGACACCGTCACCGCCCGGGAGGCGTGCGCCAAGGCGGGAGTCACCGTCGAGAACGCCTGGGAGCGTGAACTGATGGACCAGATGCGACCGAGCAACGACCTCTGGCGGTCGATGGCCCGGCGCACGATGGCCCGTTGAGATAGAGAGCTGAATTGACCAACCACCACCAGTCGACCCGGGGGGAACCCCGGGTCGCTCTCGTCACCTGCACCGATCTGGTCGACCTCGACCCAGACGACCGCCTCGTCCTCGACCCGCTCACCGCCCGGGGGATCGCCGCCGAGGCGGTCGTCTGGGACGACCCCGACGCCGACTGGTCCTCGTACGACCTCGTCGTGCTCCGCTCACCGTGGGACTACGCCCTGCGCCGCGACGAGTTCGTCGCCTGGGCCGCGTCGGTGCCCACCCTGGTCAACCCGGCCGACGTGGTGCGGTGGAACACCGACAAGCGCTACCTGGCCGAGCTGAGCGCCGCCGGGGTGCCGACCGTGCCGACGTCCTGGGTCGAGCCGGGCGAGAGCTGGTCGCCGCCCGCCGAGACGGGCGAGTACGTGCTCAAGCCCTCGGTCAGCGCCGGCAGTCAGGACACCGGCCGGTACGACCTGGCCGACCCGGAGCACCGCGACCTGGCTCACGCCCACGTACGCCGCCTCTCCACCGCCGGCCGGACGACCATGGTCCAGCCGTACCTGAGCGCCGTCGACAGCGAGGGTGAGACCGCACTGCTCTTCCTGGCCGGCCCGGACGGGCTCGCGTACAGCCACGCCATCCGCAAGGGTCCGATGCTGACCGGCCCGGATCTCGGCCCGGACGGCCTCTACAAGGCCGAGGAGATCAGGCCCCGCGCCGCGCGGCCCGAGCAGTTGGCGGTCGCCGAGCGGACCCTCGCGGCGGTGCCCGGTGGCACGCGTCAACTGCTCTACGCCCGGGTCGACCTGATCCCCGGCCCGGACGGCGACCCGGTCCTGGTGGAACTGGAGCTGACCGAGCCGTCGCTCTTCATCGGGTACGCCGACGGCGCCCCCGACCGCCTCGCCACCGCGATCGCCACCCACCTGGCCCGCCGAGCCTGACCTGCCGAGCCTGACCTGCCGAGCCTCCGCGCCGACGTCTGCGCACCATCATGGAAGTAGTGGCATCGGCGTGCTGGCGATGCCACTACTTCCTGGATCGAGCATGATCGTGACAAGCGCACCGCGACATCTCCGATGTCGCGCGGGCGCGGGGGTTCAGGCGGTGACCGGGACGGCTTCGGCCTCGGTCGCGGTGGCCTGCGGCGCCGGGGCGGCCGGGCGGCGTTCGCGGGTGGACCACTGCACGGCGAGGGCGGCCAGCAGCACCAGGCACGAGCCGAGCATGTGCGCGCCGACCAGGACCGCCGGCACCTGGGTGAAGTACTGCACGAAGCCGATGAGCCCCTGACCCAGCTCCACCGCGAGCAGGACGACGGCGGCCCGGGTGGCCCGGGCCGCGCCGACCGCGCGGAACGCGAAGATCAACGCCACCGACAGGCCGATCAGCAGGAAGACGCCGTCGGCGTGCACCTGGGAGATCGACTCCGGGTCCAGTCCGTTGCGGGCCGCGCCGTGGTCGCCGGCGTGCGGGCCGCTGCCGGTGACCCAGGTGCCGATCACCAGCACCGCGACGGTGACGCCCGTGGTGACCCGGGCCAACGTGCGCAGGGGTGCGGGCACCACGGCGACCGTCGGGGCGTCCGGTTCGTCGACCCGCCGCCAGAGGGCGTACGCGGCGGCGATCACCGCCATCGAGGCCAGGAAGTGCAGCCCGACCACCCACGGGTTGAGGTTGGTGAGCACCGTGATGCCACCGATCACCGCCTGGGCGGGAATGCCCAGGAAGACGGCGACGGCGAGGGTCAGCAGCCCGCGGCGGCGCGGCCGGTGTGCCAGGACGGCCAGCACGGTGGCCAGCGCGATCAGGCCAACCGCGAAGGTCAGCATCCGGTTGCTGAACTCGATCACCCCGTACACGCCCATCTCGGGCGTGGTGACGTACGAATCGTCGGTGCACCGGGGCCAGGTGGGGCAGCCGAGGCCCGAGGCGGTCAGCCGGACCGCCCCGCCGGTGACGACGATGCCGACGTTCGCGATGATCGAGGCGAGCGCGAGGCGGCGCAGCAGGAGACCGGAGACCGGACGGACGATGCGGTTCACGGCGCAAATCCTACGCACCGTAGTGATCGAGGTTCGTCCGACTCCGCAGGGTCGGTGGTTCGGATCACCGGGGCCCGGGTTTGCCACCCTCCGGGTAATTACGTAACGTTGGTGTTGTGAAAAACGCGGCGGCGCTCTCCGGGCACCAGCCGACGGCTGCCCAGGCCGTCGGCGCGTCCGCGTCCGCCCTCGTCGGGGCCTCGTCGTCCGTGCTGGGCGGCGCCGCGACAGAGATCTCCACCCGGGACCGCGTCACCCAGCTGCTGCTGGAGCGGGGCGCGACCACCGCCGCGCAGCTCGGTCTGGCGCTCGGCCTGAGCCCGGCGGCGATCCGCCGGCACCTGGACGCGATGCTCGCCGACGGTGACGTTGTCGCCCGCGAGCAGACGGTGCAGGGCAGCCGCGGTCGGGGGCGTCCGGCCAAGGTCTTCGTGCTCACCGAGGCGGCCCGGGTCCGCTGTGGCACACACCACTACGACAACATGGCCACCGCCGCGCTGCGCTGGATCGCCCGCAGCGGAGGCCCGGACGCGGTCGAGGCGTTCGCCACCGAGCAGGTGTCCGCGCTGGAGTCGCGCTGCCGCGCCGCCATGGAGGACGCCGGCGACGACCCCCTCGCGCGTGCCGAGGCGCTCGCCGGAGCGCTCACCGCCGAGGGTTACGCTGCCAACGCGACCACGATCGCCTCCGGCGGCCAGCTCTGCCAGCACCACTGCCCGGTGGCGCACGTGGCCGCCGAGTTTCCCCAGCTGTGCGAGGCCGAGACCGCGGTGATCTCCCGTCTGGTCGGCACCCACGTACAACGCCTGGCCACCATCGCGCACGGCGACGGGGTGTGCACCACGCACATCCCGACCCAGCCGGGCCGCGCCCAATCCGGTAATCCCGTCACCACTGTGAGGACAGATAGATGACCGAGCAGATCGTCCAGCCCCTGACCCAGGAAGAGCAGCTCGCCGCCCTGGGTCGCTACGAGTACGGCTGGTCCGACCCGGACGCCGCCGGGGCGGTCGCCCAGCGCGGCATCAACGAGGCGGTGGTGCGGGACATCTCGGCCAAGAAGAACGAGCCGGCCTGGATGCTCGACCTGCGCCTCAAGGGTCTGCGGCTGTTCGGCCGCAAGCCGATGCCGGCCTGGGGCGCGGACCTCACCGGCATCGACTTCGACAACATCAAGTACTTCGTGCGGTCGACCGAGAAGCAGGCCACCAGCTGGGAGGACCTGCCCGAGGACATCAAGAACACCTACGACCGGCTGGGCATCCCGGAGGCGGAGAAGCAGCGGCTGGTCGCCGGTGTCGCGGCGCAGTACGAGTCCGAGGTCGTCTACCACAAGATCCGTGAGGACCTTGAGGAGCAGGGCGTCCTCTTCCTGGACACCGACACCGCGCTGCGCGAGCACGAGGACGTCTTCAAGGAGTACTTCGGCACGGTCATCCCGGTCGGCGACAACAAGTTCGCCGCTCTGAACACCTCCGTGTGGTCCGGCGGCTCGTTCATCTACGTGCCGAAGGGCGTGCGCGTGGACATCCCGCTGCAGGCCTACTTCCGGATCAACACGGAGAACATGGGCCAGTTCGAGCGGACGCTGATCATCGTCGACGAGGGCGCGTACGTGCACTACGTCGAGGGCTGCACCGCGCCGCTCTACTCCTCGGACTCGCTGCACAGCGCGGTCGTGGAGATCATCGTCAAGAAGAACGCGCGCTGCCGGTACACGACCATCCAGAACTGGTCGAACAACGTCTACAACCTGGTCACCAAGCGCGCCGTCTGCCACGAGGGCGCGACCATGGAGTGGGTCGACGGCAACATCGGCTCCAAGGTGACCATGAAGTACCCGGCGGTCTACATGACCGGCGAGCACGCCAAGGGCGAGGTGCTCTCGGTGGCGATGGCCGGCGAGGGCCAGCACCAGGACGCGGGCGCCAAGATGGTGCACGCCGCGCCGCACACCTCCTCGACGATCGTGTCGAAGTCGATCGCCCGTGGCGGCGGCCGCACCTCGTACCGCGGTCTGGTGCAGGTGCTGGAGGGCTCGCACCACAGCCGGAGCACGGTCAAGTGCGACGCGCTGCTGGTCGACACCATCTCGCGCTCGGACACCTACCCGTACGTCGACATCCGCGAGGACGACGTGTCGATGGGGCACGAGGCGACCGTCTCCAAGATCAGCGACGACCAGCTCTTCTACCTGATGAGCCGGGGCCTGAGCGAGGACGAGGCGATGGCCATGATCGTTCGTGGCTTCATCGAACCGATCGCCAAGGAACTCCCGATGGAGTACGCCCTGGAGCTGAACCGCCTGATCGAGCTTCAGATGGAGGGCGCGGTCGGCTGACGCCGCCGCCGCCCGGCCACGGACGGGCCCGGACCCGGTACGCCGGGTCCGGTCCAGCCCGCTTTGACCCTCCGATTCATGACAGACCAAGGAAGACATGACTACCCAGGCTTCCGCGCCGCCCAGCACCAAGTCGCAGGCGCTGCGCTCGTACGACGTCGCCGACTTCCCGGCCCTCACCGGCCTGGAGGAGGAGTGGCGTTTCACCCCGCTCAAGCGGCTGCGCGGCCTCAGCGGCGACGCCCAGGCCGGTGCCGGCACGGTCCGGCACGAGTACGGCGAGCTGCCCGAGGGCGTGGCCATCGAGCGCATCGGCACCGACGACCCGCGGGTGGGCAGCGTGCTCACCCCGGTCGACCGGGTCAGCGCGCTCGCGTACGGCGGCGCCGGGCAGGCGCTGCTGCTCTCGGTGGCGAGCGATGTCGTGGTGGGCGCCCCGGTGAGCGTGCGGGTGGTCGGCGACGGCGGCGAGGGTCTGGCCTTCGGGCACACCTTCGTCGAGGTGGGCCGATTCGCGGAGCTGACGCTGGTGCTGGAGCACGTCGGCTCGGCGACCCTGGCCGACAACGTCGAGGTGTCGGTGGGCGACGGGGCCAAGCTGACCCTGGTCACCGTGGCCGACTGGGCGCCGGACGCGGTGCAGGCGCAGCACCTCAAGTTCAAGCTCGGCCGGGACGCTCGGGTGACGCACGTGCAGGTGAGCCTGGGCGGTGACCTGGTGCGCCAGTTCACCAGCGTGGAGTACACCGGCCGGGGCGGCGAGGCCGAGCTGTACGGGGTCTACTTCGCCGACGGCGGCCAGCACCTGGAGCACCGCCAGCTGGTCGACCACTCCGTGCCGGACTGCCGCAGCTACGTCGGCTACCGGGGCGCCCTGCAGGGCGCGGACGCGCACACCGTCTGGGTGGGCGACGTGCTGATCCGGGCCGAGGCGACCGGCACCGACACGTACGAGATCAACCGGAACCTGCTGCTCACCGACGGCGCGCGGGCGGACTCCGTACCCAATCTGGAGATCGAGACCGGCGAGATCGCCGGCGCGGGCCACGCCAGCGCGACCGGCCGCTTCGACGACGAGCAGTTGTTCTACCTGATGGCCCGGGGTATCCCGGAGAGCGAAGCCCGCCGCCTGGTGGTCCGCGGCTTCTTCGCCGAGCTGATCAACAAGATCCCGGTGGAGTCGCTGCGCGAGCGCCTGGGCGACGCGATCGAGGCCCGGCTGGCCAAGGCGGGCGCTTGATGATCCGGATCTGCTCCACCGAGGACGTGCCGAAGGGCACCGCGATCAGCGCGGACGTCGACGGCACCCCGATCGCCCTGGTGCACGGCGAGGACGGCGAGTTCTACGCCGCCTACGACGAGTGCTCGCACGCCGCGGTCGCCCTCTCCGAGGGTGAGGTCGACGGTTGCACGCTGGAGTGCTGGCTGCACGGCTCGCGCTTCGACCTGCGCACCGGCGCGCCGACCGGCCTGCCCGCCACCGAACCCGTCCCCGTCTACCCCGTCGAAGTCCGCGACGGCGACATCTACCTCAGCCTGACGCCGAGTAATGGAGTGACCCGATAATGAGCACCCTGGAGATCCGCGACCTGAAGGTGTCGGTCAAGCTGCCCGAGGGTGAGCTCAAGCCGATCCTGCATGGGGTAGACCTGGAGGTGAATTCCGGTCAAACTCACGCGATCATGGGCCCGAACGGCTCCGGCAAGTCCACCCTGGCGTACTCGATCGCCGGCCACCCCAAGTACGAGATCACCGGCGGCTCGGTGACCCTCGACGGCGAGGACGTGCTGGCCATGACGGTCGACGAGCGCGCCCGCGCCGGCCTCTTCCTGGCCATGCAGTACCCGGTCGAGGTGCCCGGCGTCTCGGTGGCCAACTTCTTGCGCACCGCGAAGACCGCCATCGACGGTGAAGCGCCCAAGCTGCGCACCTGGGGCGGCGAGCTGCGCGGCGCGATGGAGCGCCTCCAGATGGACCCGGCGTTCGCCCAGCGCAACGTCAACGAGGGCTTCTCCGGCGGTGAGAAGAAGCGGCACGAGATCGTCCAGCTCGAACTGCTCAAGCCGAAGATCGCGATCCTCGACGAGACCGACTCGGGCCTCGACGTGGACGCGCTGCGCGTGGTCAGCGAGGGCGTCAACCGGGTCCGCGACACCGGTGACACCGGCGTGCTGCTGATCACCCACTACACGCGGATCCTGCGCTACATCAAGCCGGACTTCGTGCACGTCTTCGTGGCCGGCCGGATCGTCGAGCAGGGCGGCCCGGAGCTGGCCGACAAGCTCGAAGCCGAGGGCTACGAGCGGTACGCCGCCGGGGCCGGCACGGCCAAGGCCTGAGTGGGGAAGGCGCTGCCGAGATGACCAGCATCGCGATCCCCGAGGGGATGCCGCAGTACGACGACGTGCCGCGTTTTGACGTGGCCCGGGTACGCGCCGACTTCCCGATCCTCGATCGGGAGATCAACGGCCACCCGCTGGTCTACCTCGACAGCGCCAACACCTCGCACAAGCCCCGTCAGGTGCTCGACGTGCTCGACGAGCACTACGCGCGGCACAACGCCAACGTGTCGCGCTCGGTGCACACCCTGGGCACCGAGGCCACCGAGGCGTACGAGGGGGCGCGGGCCAAGATCGCCGCGTTCATTCACGCGCCGAGCGTCGACGAGGTGGTGTTCACCAAGAACTCCACCGAGGCGATCAACATCGTGGCGTACGCCTTCTCGAACGCCTCGCTGCGCCCGGACGGTGACCCCCGGTTCCGGCTCGGCCCCGGCGACGAGGTGGTGATCTCCGAGATGGAGCACCACTCGAACATCGTCCCGTGGCAGCTGCTGTGCGAGCGCACCGGCGCGACCCTGCGCTGGTTCCCGGTCACCGACCAGGGTCGGCTGGACGAGTCGGGCCTGGAGGACCTGGTCACCGAACGGACGAAGATCGTCTCGCTGGTGCACACGTCCAACATCCTCGGCACCGTCAACGCCACCTCCCGGATCACCGCGCGGGTCCGTGAGGTGGGCGCGCTGCTGCTGCTGGACTGCTCGCAGTCGGTGCCGCACCTGCCCATCGACGTGGTCGACCTGGACGCCGACTACATCGTCTTCACCGGGCACAAGATGTGTGGCCCGACCGGGATCGGCGTGCTCTGGGGCCGGGGTGAGCTGCTGGCAGCCATGCCACCGGTCTTCGGCGGCGGTTCGATGATCGAGACGGTCACCATGGCCCGCTCGACGTTCGCCGCGCCGCCGGCCCGCTTCGAGGCGGGCACCCCGCCGATCGCCGAGGCGGTCGCGCTCGGTGCGGCGGTCGACTACCTGACCGGCGTCGGGATGCGGGCCATCCAGTGGCACGAGAAAGAGCTGACGGCGTACGCGCTGGACGCTTTCGGCTCGGTGCCCGACCTGCGGATCTTCGGCCCGACCGTGCCGATCGGGCGCGGCGGCACCATCTCGTTCGCGCTGGGTGACGTGCACCCGCACGACGTGGGTCAGGTGCTCGACTCGCTCGGCGTGCAGGTGCGGGTGGGCCACCACTGCGCGAAGCCGGTGTGCAGCCGGTTCGGCGTCCCGGCGATGACCCGGGCCTCGTTCTACCTCTACACCACCACCGAGGAGATCGACGCCCTGGTGGGCGGTCTGGAGCAGGTGCGGAAGGTGTTCGACTGATGGTGCAACTCGACCAGCTCTACCAGGAGATCATCCTGGACCACTACAAGCATCCGCACGGCCGTGGCCTGCGCGACGCCGACGATGCGGCCGATCAGGTCGCGGAAGCGCACCACGTCAACCCGACCTGCGGCGACGAGATCACCGTCCGGGTGGCCACCGACGGCGACGTGCTGCACGACATCTCGTACGACGGGATGGGCTGCTCGATCAGCCAGGCGTCGGCGAGCGTGTTGCACGAACTGCTGCGCGGTCGGGGCACCGGGGAAGCATTCGAGGTGCACGAGGCGTTCGTCGAGTTGATGTCCGGACGTGGCCAGGTCACGCCCGACGAGGACGTACTCGGTGACGGGGTGGCCTTCGCGGGCGTCGCCCGCTACCCCGCCCGGGTGAAGTGCGCGCTGCTGCCGTGGATGGCGTTCAAGGACGCCGCGGCACGCGCCGGCGTGGGCGTGGGCCCGGAGGTGAAGGCGTGAGCGAGCGTCAGCGAGCGATTTCCAGCAGCACTGTGGTGCCGGGTGGCATCACGAAGCGAACCGGAGGGACGGCATGAGCGAGAACACCGCTACCGCGGCGACGCCGGAGGCCGGTGACGCCACCGCGGCGCCGCAGACCGACGCCGTGACGACCGACGGAGCCGCGACGACCAACGCCGCTGCGACCGACGGCGCTGCGGCCCCGGCTGCCGGCGACGCCGCCACCTCGGCGGGCGGCGTCAGCAAGGCCATGATCGCCGACATCGAGGAGGCGATGAAGGATGTCGTCGACCCCGAGTTGGGCATCAACGTGGTCGACCTGGGCCTGGTGTACGGGGTGCACGTCGACGACGAGAACGTCGCGACCCTGGACATGACGCTCACCTCGGCGGCCTGCCCGCTGACCGACGTGATCGAGGACCAGGCCCGGCAGGCGCTGACCACCGGCCCGGGCGGCGGCCTGGTCAACGACATCCGGATCAACTGGGTGTGGCTCCCGCCGTGGGGACCGGACAAGATCACCGACGAGGGTCGGGACCAGCTCCGTTCCCTGGGCTTCAACGTCTGACCCGACTCCGTCCCACAGTCGTCCAGCGCGGTGCCCTCCGGGGTGCCGCGCTCGATCCGTTGTGGGATGGGCTCACGCGCTCGCCGGCCGGCCGGCGTCGGCAAGATCCGCGCAACTTCCCCGATGTTGCTGTCTCCCGCCTGTCTGAGGCAGCAACATCGGGGATGTTGTGAGGATCTTGGCGCGGGGCGCGGGGAAAACTCCGTTGCGGAGGCGTGGGTGCGGCGCGCAGGATGCCGACTGTGATCGAGGCGTACCCGATGCAGGTTTCTGTCCGTGCGGCCACCGCCGCGCGTCGACAGCGCACCGTGCCCGGGGTGGCCTCGGCCCGTCGCCCGTCGTCGTGAGCGGCGCGTTCCTCGCGGGTCTGGTGGCCGGGTACGGCGTCGCCATTCCGGTCGGCGCGATCGCGATCCTCATCCTGGGGCTCAGTGCCCGTACCTCGTTCCGGGTCGGCGCGGCCGCGGCGCTCGCGGTGGCGACGGCCGACGGGCTGTACGCGGCGGTCGCCGCGTTCGGCGGCGCGAGCCTGGCCGGGGTCGTCGCCCCGGCGGCCGGTCCGCTGCGGGTGGTCGCCGCCGTGGTCCTGCTGGGCCTCGCCGCGCACGGCCTCTGGCGTACGTGGACCACCCACCGCTCCCGGCCGGCGCCATCGGCCGGTGGGGGCCTGCGCACTCCCGGGCGGGCGTACGCGGCGGTGCTCGGGCTGACCCTGCTGAATCCGACGACCGTGCTCTACTTCGCCGCGCTGGTGCTGGGTCGCCGGGACACCGCCGACGCGAACGGGCTGACCGCAGCGCTCTTCGTGGCCGGCGTGTTCCTGGCGTCGGCGAGCTGGCAACTGCTCATCGCCGGCGGCGGCACGATGGTCGGCCGGGCGCTGACCGGACCGCGTGGCCGGCTGGTCACCGGCCTGGTCTCCAGCGCGCTCATCGCCGCGCTCGCGGTGGCGGCGCTGCTGCCCGGCTGAGCGCCCCCGGCGGCGCTGCGGGACTGAGCGGGCCGGCCGGGGGACCGGACGGGACCATCGTGGCGTACGGTCGGGCCGTGACCAGTCGACCCGCAGCCGGGGGCGGCCGGTGGGTCGAGGTCGATCCGGCCCGCGTCGGCCGCTGGGTCGAGGGCTTCGCCGACCGGCACGGCCCGCCCACCACCACCGCGCGGGAGTACGGCCTGCTGCTCACCGCCCCCGACGGCACCACCGCCGAGTTGTACGCCCCACCGGGCGCTCCGGTAGGCGCGGACGTGGCCGCCTTCGTCGCCGCCGCCGGCACACCGCACCGGATCGGTCTGCTGCTGGCCCGCAAGGGCGCGGTGGCGGTCGGTGTGGCGCAGGGCCCCGATCTCGTGGTCTCCAAGGTGGACACCCGGTACGTGCAGGGGCGCACCGCCGCCGGGGGATGGTCGCAGCACCGCTTCGCCCGCCGGCGCGACAACCAGGCCAAGGCGGCGCTGGGCGACGCGGCGGACCTGGCCGTACGCCTGCTGTTGCCGGAGGCGGCGCGGCTCGCGGCCCTCGTCGGCGGCGGTGACCGGCGGGCCGTGGACACGGTGCTGGCCGACCGGCGGTTGGCCCCGCTCGTGCCGCTGCGGGCCGAGCGGCTGCTAGACGTGCCGGAGCCGCGGCACGCGGTGCTGGTCGCGGCGGTGAACGCGGCCCGGGCGGTACGCATCCGACTGCGCGACCCGGCGCCCGATTTCGCGCAGTGACGTCGGCTGTGCGGACCGCCCGGCCCTCTTCGGCACCGGCGACGGCGGGCCGCAGGGGAGACGGCCGCCACGCGGATCGGGGTTCCTGGCGTGCTGCCGGGACGACGGCCGGAGGATGGGCGGGTGGAGTTCCTGGTGGACATGGTGACGACGGTGCCCGACGGCACGTCCGAGGACGAGGTCGCCGACATGCGCACGTGAGGCGGCGCGTTCGGCCGAGCTGGTGGCACAGGGCAGCCTCCTGCGCTGTGGCGGCCGCCGCTGGCGCCGGGGGAGTGGCGTACGTGGGGGCTCTTCCAGGCCGCCGACGCGGACGAGTTGGAGGCGGTCCTCGCGTCGATGCCGCTGCGCGCCTGGCGGCGGGAGACGGTCACCGGATTGACGCCGCACCCGAACGACCCGGGTCAGCCGCCTCGGCAGCCGAGGAGTTGACCATGGCCAGCAGCGAGGCGGAGATCCTGCGGACCGCCCTGGACCGGTGGAAGTCGGCGGTCGACGCCCACGAGCCGGACCAGGTCGCGTCGGTCTTCACCGAGGATGCGATCTTCCAGGGGCTGCACCCGTACACCGTCGGGCGCGACGGCGTCGCCGCGTACTACGCCGCGCAGCCGCTGGGCCTGACCGCCGCGTACGAGATCCGGGAGACCCGGCGTCTCGCCGACGACGCGGTCCTCGGCTATCTGCAGGTCGAGTTCGGCTTCACCGACCGGCCGGCGCTGACCGTGCACCTCGGTGTGGTCGTCCGGCAGGTCGGGGACGCCTGGTTGATCGGCCACTACCAGGTGTCGCGGCTCGACTGACCGCCCAACGACAATCGTGGCAGGCCCGCCGAGCAGGCCTGCCACGATGGCGTGGAGCTGTCAGAGCTGGTCGGTGCCGAAGGTGTCGCAGGTCTTCGGGTCGCCCTGGTCGTAGCCCTGGCTGAACCAGCGCTTGCGCTGCTCGGACGTGCCGTGGGTGAACTGGTCCGGGTTGACCCGGCCGCCGGAGCGTTCCTGGATGCTGTCGTCACCGATCGCCTCGGCGGCATCGATGGCCTGACTGACGTCGGCCTCGGTGATCGACTTGAACAGTGGCTTCTCGCCGGTTCTGTCCTTGCTCTCGCTGGCGTGCTTGGCCCAGGCGCCCGCGTAGCAGTCGGCCTGCAACTCCAGCCGCACCGACGCCGAGCGGGGGCCGCTCTGGTCGCCCTGGCCGGCCTTGGCGTTGGTGCCGAGCAGGTTCTGGATGTGGTGGCCGTACTCGTGGGCGAGCACGTACGGCTGGGCGAACTCGCCCTTGGCGCCGAACCGGGTGGCCAGCTCGTCGTAGAAGCTCAGGTCGATGTACACCTTTTTGTCGGCGGGGCAGTAGAACGGGCCGACGCCCGAGTCGGCCTGCCCGCAGCCGGTGTTCACGGCCTCTTGGAAGAAGTTGGTGATGGTGGGCTCGTACGTGCCGTTGCCCAGCTCCGGGTACGCCTTCTGCCAGTACCCCTGGATGCTGTTGACGTAGAGCAGGTTGCGGCAGCGCGCGTCCTGGAGGCGGTCCGGGTTCGCGGTGGAGCACACCTGGTCCAGGTCCTCGCCTCCGGCCTGTCCACCGTCGTCCCCATTGGTCATGGCATTGAGGCCGAAGCCCCCGCCGAGCAGGGCGATGATCACGGCTACCACGATGCCGATGATGCCGCCCCGGCCGCCGCCTCCCGGGATGGGGATGCCGATGCCGCCGCCCGACCCGCCGCCGCTGCCCCGACCCAGGTCTTTGGCCTGGGAGGTGTCGAGCTCGGCCTGCTCGTTGAGTTCCATGCTGACCCCGATCGCCGTATGCCGGTGAATGTCTGGTGTATGTCGTTTCGTCGCTTCAGTGCCGGACGGGGTCCGGACAGGCGTTCCGGTACCCGATGATCTTGATTGGTAATCCGGGCGGGTCGCCGGGGAGCGCCCGGTACACTTGTTTCCGTGCCGCGCTGCGAAGGCTGAACCGCCCCGCGCCGACGGGCCCACCGCCCGCCGGCGCTTTCGCGTGCCCTGAGTCAGCCTTCCAGACCCCGAGAGCGAGTCCCACGAGATGATCACTGCCACCGGCCTGGAGCTGCGTGCCGGCTCCCGGATCCTGCTGTCCGACACCACGCTGCGCGTGCAGCCCGGTGACCGGATCGGCCTGGTCGGCCGCAACGGCGCCGGCAAGACCACCACGTTGAAGGTGCTCGCCGGCGAGGGGCAGCCGTACGGCGGGCAGATCGACCAGCGCAGCGCCATCGGCTACCTCCCGCAGGACCCGCGCACGGGCGACCTGGAGGTGACCGGCCGCGACCGGGTGCTCTCCGCCCGCGGCCTGGACGTGCTGATGGCTCAGATGAAGGAGATCGAGGCCCAACTGGCCGAGGACGCCAGCGACAAGCTGGTCCGCCGCTACGGCGCGCTGGAGGACCAGTTCGCCGCCCTGGGCGGGTACGCGGCCGAGGCCGAGGCCGCCCGGATCTGCGCCAACCTGGGGCTGCCGGACCGCGCGCTCGCCCAGACCATCGGCACCCTCTCCGGCGGTCAGCGCCGCCGCATCGAGCTGGCCCGGATCCTGTTCCGCGACGCCGGTGAGAACGGCGGCGGCATCCTGCTGCTCGACGAGCCGACGAACCACCTCGACGCGGACTCGATCACCTGGCTGCGCGGCTTTCTCGCCAACCACAAGGGCGGCCTCATCGTGATCTCCCACGACGGCGCGCTGCTGGAGTCGGTGGTCAACAAGGTCTGGTTCCTCGACGCCACCCGAAGCGTGATCGACGTCTACAACCTGGGCTGGAAGGCGTACCTGGAGGCCCGCGAGACCGACGAGCGCCGCCGCCGCCGGGAGCGGGCCAACGCGGAGAAGAAGGCCGGCGCGCTGATGGCGCAGGCCGACAAGATGCGGGCCAAGGCCACCAAGACCGTCGCCGCGCAGAACATGGCCCGCCGCGCCGAGAAGCTGATCTCCGGCCTGGAGGAGGTGCGCGTCGCCGACCGGGTGGCCAAGGTGCGCTTCCCCAGCCCCGCCCCGTGCGGCAAGACGCCGCTCACCGCGACCGGCCTGTCCAAGTCGTACGGCTCGCTGGAGATCTTCACCGACGTCAACGTCGCGGTGGACCGGGGTTCCCGGGTGGCCATCCTCGGGCTCAACGGCGCCGGCAAGACGACGCTGTTGCGGATGCTCGGCGGGCTGCTCACCCCGGACACCGGCGAGGTGCACGCGGGGCACGGGCTGCGGTTGGGCTACTACGCCCAGGAGCACGAGACGCTGGACGTGGAGCGGACGGTGCTGGAGAACATGCGGGCCGCCGCCGTCGAGCAGTCCGACACCGACCTGCGCAAGATCCTCGGCGCGTTCCTGTTCTCCGGCGACGACGTGAACAAGCCGGCCGGGGTGCTCTCCGGCGGCGAGAAGACCCGGCTGGCGCTGTCCACCCTGGTCTGCTCCGGCGCCAACGTGCTGCTGCTCGACGAGCCGACGAACAACCTCGACCCGGTCAGCCGCGAGCAGGTGCTCGACGCGATTGCCAACTACCCGGGCGCCATCGTGCTGGTCACGCACGACCCGGGTGCGGTGCTCGCGCTCAAGCCCGACCGCGCGATCCTGCTGCCCGACGGCGACGAGGACGCCTGGAGCGACGACCTCCTCGAACTGGTCGAGTTGGCCTGACCGGCCCGGCCCGGGCCGCCCGCGGCGGCAGGGGGCGGGTCCGCCTCAGCCGAGCAGGTCCACCAGCCGGCCGAGCACGCCGGAGCTGACCAGGATCACCACGCCGATGGCGACGAAGATCGTCGGCACCAGCCAGTGGCCGGCGCGCTCCACCAGCCGGACCACCCGGCGGTGCCCACCCAGCCAGGCCGCGGCGGCGCACCACAGGCCGACGAGCACCACGAAGACCAGCAGGAAGACCGCGCTGTCGCCGGGGCCGAGAGCCCGGAACACGGGTACGTAGACGGCCACGTTGTCGGCGCCGTTGGCGATGGTCACCCCGGCCACGCCGAGTGTCCGGGTGACGACCGTTGCCGGCTCGTCGTCGTCCGAGCCGCGCAGCGCGCGGACGCCCAGCGCGATCGGCAGCAGGCCGAGCAGCCCGGTCCACGGGTCCGGCACGACCAGCAGCCCGGCGGCGATCACCGCGCTGGCCAGGGCGAGCGCGCCGATGCCGAGGTACTGGCCGGCGACGATCTGCCAGGTGCGGGGCCGACCGGTGGTGCGGGCCGCCACAAAGAACAGCGTGAGGATGACGATGTCGTCGATGTCGGTGGCGGCGAAGACCACCGCCGCTCCGGCCGCCGTACCCAGCAGGTCGATCACGCCCGGGAGCGTACGGGCCGAGGCGTCGCCGCTCGGCGGTGGCCCTTCCGGACGGTGTGCCGGGACCGATCGCGAGGATCACTCTATCGGGAAGCTGACATTGCATAGCGTGTCGGTTGGCGAAGAGTTGATATCTGGCGCATGATCGTCCGAGGCGGTCTAATAGGTGGGACCGTATCCGAACCGCACAGTCTGGGACGTGAGGACACAGCATGGCAGCCACTGGCACAGCCACCAGCACTGAGAAGGGTCGCCGGATCGTCGGAGCCGAGCGTCAGACGCTCGCCAAGGACCTGGTAAAGCGGTACACCTCGGGGGAGAGCATCCGCGCGCTGGCGGCCTCGACCGGCCGTTCCTACGGGTTCATTCACCGAGTGCTCACCGAGTCCGGGGTTCAGCTGCGTCAGCGCGGCGGTGCCCGGCGCCGCAAGAAGGCGTGACCCGCCCCTTCGCGTCGTTCACCAGCGCCGCGCCCCGGGCAGCCCGGTGACCGCCGAGGCGACCGGGGTTCGGCTGACCTGCGACGGGCCGGTTGCCACGGTGACGTTGTGCCGGCCCGACGTGCTCAACGCCCAGACGCCGGCGATGTGGCGCGCGATGAGCGACTTCTCCCGCGACCTGCCCGGCGACGTCCGGGTGGTGGTGGTGCGTGGCGAGGGGCGTGCGTTCTCCGCCGGCCTCGACCTCGCGGTTGCTGGCGCCTCCGGCCCGGGGTCGTTCGCCGAGTTGGCCACGCTGCCCGAGCAGGAGTGCGCCGACCAGATCGCGGCGTTCCAGGCCGGCTTCACCTGGCTGCACCGGCCGGACGTCATCTCCGTGGCCGCCGTGCAGGGGCACGCGATCGGCGCCGGTTTCCAACTCGCGCTGGCCTGTGACCTGCGGGTCCTGGCCGCCGACGCGAAGTTGTCGATGGCCGAGGTGACCCTCGGGCTGGTGCCCGACCTGGCCGGCACGAAGCGCCTCGTCGAGCTGGTCGGCTATTCCCGGGCGCTGGAGATCTGCGCGACCGGCCGCCGGCTGGACGCCGCCGAGGCGGACCGGATCGGCTTGGCCACTCTTGTCGTACCACCGGCCGAGCTGGACGGCGCGGTCCGTGACCTGACCGCGGGCCTGCTGGCCGGGGCCCGCGACGCGGTGGTGGAGATCAAGGCCCTGCTCGCCGGCGCTGCGGGGCGGTCGCACGCCGACCAGCAACGCGCCGAGCGGGAGGCGCAGACCCGCCGCCTGCGGGATCTGACCGGCCGAGGAGAATAGTAAGGACCGTACGGGAAGATCCGGGTTACGACCGAGGTTGTCAGAGTCGTCGGGAGAATTGACCTGACGTGTGTGGTCCACCCGACGACCCGGAGGTGAGCGGTGTCCAACCCGATGTCCGGCGGTGGCATGGCCGGGTGGAGCATGCTCCGGTCGATGCGTAACCGCGACGAGGTCTCCACCCACCGGCTCAAGCACGGCGTGGCCCGCCGCATCGTGGCCTTCGCCCAGCCCTACCGGCGCGACATCATCGTCTTCCTGGCCACCGTGGTGCTGGCCGCCATCATCGGCGTGGCCACGCCGGTGCTCGCCGGTGACGTCATCAACGCGATCAACCGGGGCGGCAGCGAGGCCGGCCGGCTCGTGGTCCAGCTGGCCCTGTTCATCGCCGGGCTGGCGGTCGCCGACGCGCTGCTGTCGCTGGCCCAGCGGTGGTATTCGGCCCGCATCGGCGAGGGCATCATCCTCGACCTGCGTACCCGGGTCTACGACCACGTGCAGCGGATGCCGCTGCAGTTCTTCACCCGCACCCAGACCGGTGCCCTGGTCAGCCGGCTCAACAACGACGTTTTGGGCGCCCAGCGGGCGTTCACCTCCACCCTGTCCGGTGTGGTCAGCAACGTCATCCAACTGGTCCTCACCGCCGCGGTGATGTTCACCCTCTCCTGGCAGATCACCGCGCTCTCGCTGGTGCTGCTGCCGATCTTCATCATCCCGGCGCGACGGGTCGGGCGGCGGCTGGCCGACATCACGCGCGAGGCGTACAACCTCGACGCCAAGATGAGCGCGACCATGACCGAGCGGTTCGGGGTGGCCGGCGCGCTGCTGGTGAAGCTGTTCGGCCAGCCCGAGATCGAGGCCCGCCGGTTCGCCGACCGGGCCGAGCGGGTGCGTGACATCGGCATCCAGTCCGCCATGTACTCCCGGACGTTCTTCGTGGCGATGCTGCTGGTCGCCTCGCTGGCGCAGGCGCTCACCTACGGCCTCGGCGGTTGGCTCGCCGTCACCGGCGGCGTCAGCGCGGGCACCGTGGTGACCCTCGCGCTGCTGCTCACGCGGCTGTACGGGCCGCTCACCGCGCTCTCCAACGTCCGGGTGGACGTGATGAGCGCGCTGGTCTCCTTCGACCGCGTCTTCGAGGTGCTCGACCTCGAACCCGGCATCGTCGAGAAGCCCGACGCGGTGCCGGTGCCCCGCGGCAACGGTCGCGTCGACTTCCGCGACGTCCGCTTCCGCTACCCGAGCGCCGCCGAGATCTCCCTCGCGTCGCTGGAGGAGGTCGCCACCCTCGACCGGACCGTCAACGAGCCGGTGCTCAAGGGCGTCTCGTTCAGCGTCGAGCCGGGGCAGATGGTCGCCCTCGTCGGCCCGTCCGGCGCCGGCAAGTCGACGCTGTCCATGCTCATCTCCCGCATCTACGACGTCACCGACGGCCAGGTGCTGGTCGGCGGGACGGACGTGCGCGACGCCACGCTCGCCTCCCTGCGCGACGAGATCGGCGTCGTCACCCAGGATTCGCACCTGTTCCACGAGACGATCGCCGAGAACCTGCGGTACGCCAAGCCGGACGCCACCGACGACGAGATCTGGGCGGCGCTCGCCGGCGCCCAGGTCGCCGACCTCGTCCGGTCGCTGCCCGACGGGCTGGACACCACGGTGGGCGAGCGCGGCTACCGCTTCTCCGGCGGCGAGAAGCAGCGCATCGCCATCGCCCGCCTGCTGCTCAAGGCCCCGTCGATCGTGATCCTCGACGAGGCGACCGCACACCTGGACTCGGAGAGCGAGGCGGCCGTGCAGCGGGCGCTGTCGGTGGCGCTGGCCGGGCGTACCGCCCTGGTGATCGCGCACCGGCTCTCCACCGTCCGCGACGCCGACCAGATCCTCGTGCTCGACGGCGGGCGGATCGTCGAGCGGGGCCGCCACGACGAGCTGGTCGCGGTCGGCGGGCTCTACGCCGAGCTGTACCGCACCCAGTTCGCGGTCGCCGACTCGCCCCGGCCCTTCGTGGACGCGACCGGCTCCGAGCCGGTGGTCATGCCCCTGGGCACGTACGTCGCCGACGAGGCGATGCCACCCGCCGCCGCCAACTGACCCGTCAGGTGCCGATCGGGGGGTGCGGCGAGTCGATCGTGCGCACGCCCCGTGAGCGCAGCAACGCGTTGACCCGGTCGGTGATCTGCCGGTCGGGCTTGCGCAGCATCCAGATGCGACCCACGAGGACCGCGCTGTTGGGGCCGGGCACGTCCCACGGCCCGCCGTTGGGGTAGACAGCCAGGGCGACCTGACCGAAGCCCGGCCGGGTCAGGCCAGCTTCGCGGATCTCCTCCCATCGGTAGCGGCGAGTGACCCGGCCACGGCGCCGAATCCACAGTCCGATCTCGTCGGCCAACAGGGCGTCGCCCCGCTGTCGCCAGGCCACCACCACCGTGGTGAGCAGAAGAGCGACCGGTACGAACGGGAAGGTGGGCGCCAGCCAGACGCCAGCGGCGACCAGCGCGGCGAGCGCACCGAGCGGGACGAGGACCGCGGGCCACAGCCGCGAGGCGAGCAGCTCCTCCAGCCCAGGCTTGCAGTCGTCGGCTATGTGGCGTTCGTTCCCAGTCCACGATGGAACGAACCTGTCGATCATGGTGCGGGGGCCAGTGGAAGCGGCAGCCCAGGAGTGGGTTACTCGGCTACGAACACACCCACGCCCCCGAGCGTTGATCGACTCGGGTTCCTAAAATCGGGGGTGTCCCGGTCGCGTCGACAGCCCGACTTCCATGAAGTCGAGTCGATCAATGGCCGGGTGCGTCAGTCCGGGCGACGGTCCGGCAGGCCGGTCGCTTCGCGTAGCTCGGCGAACGCGGCCCCCAGCGTGACCGGCGTGAAGTGCGCGTTCAGGCCACTCGGGTTCGGCAGCACCCACAGCCGCGCCCCGGCCAGCGACTCCGGCTGCGGCCCGAAGGCGGCCTTCGGCCGCTGAAAGCCGATCCGGTACGCGGTCACCCCGACCACGGCCACCCAGCGCGGCCGGTAGCGGGTCACCTTGTCGGTCAGGATCGCGGCGCCGTCCAGCAGCTCCTCGGCGCTGAGCTCGTCGGCGCGGGCGCTGGCCCGGGCGGCCATGTTGGTGATGCCGAGCCCGAGGGCCGGCAACTCGCCCTGCTCGCTCGGGTGCAGCAGCCGGGGAGTGAACCCGCCCAGGTGCAGTGCCGGCCAGAACCGGTTGCCAGGCCGGGCGAAGTGCCAGCCGGTGGCGGCCGACCAGAGGCCCGGGTTGATCCCGACGAAGAGCACCGACAGCTCGGGCGCGAGCACGTCCGGGATGGTCCGGTCGGTGGCGGCGGCCAGGTCCGCCTTGCTCGGCCGTGGATGCGCGGCACCCGCACGACCTCCCAGCGCGGGCGGCACATCCCCGCCTCGGCCGCCCCCGCCGGGCGTCGAAGCGCCGGCTCGGCCGCCGGGTGCGGGAGCGCCGCTTCGCCCGCCGGGTGCGGGAGCGCCGCCCCGCCCGCCGGGTGTCGAAGCGACGGCCCGGCCGCCGGGTGTCGAAGCGACGGCCCGGCCGCCGGGTGTCGAAGCGACGGCCCGGCCGCCGGGTGTCGGAGCGCCGGGTGTCACAGGCCGCGCAGCGCGCCGCCGTCGACCGGCACGGTGAGGCCGGTCAGGTAACTGGCGGCGGGGGAGAGCACGAACGCGGCCACCCGGCCGAACTCGGCCGGGTCGCCGAGGCGTCGCAACGGGATGCTCGCCTCCGCCTCGGCGCGGGCGCGCTCCGGGTCACCGGTGGCGGCGAACAGCTCCCGGTTGCGGTCGGTCAGGATCCGGCCGGGCAGCAGGCCCACCACCCGTACGCCACGCGGGCCGTAGTCGTCGGCGATGTCCTTGGCGACGCCGACCAGGCCGGGCCGCAGGCCGTTGGAGATGCCCAGGCCGGGCACCGGGCCGCGGGCCGAGGTGGAGAGCACCAGCCCGATCGCGCCCCCGTCGGGCAGCGCGGCGGCGACGGTGCGCGCCGCGCGGACGGTGCCCAGAAAGACGGTCTCGAAGGAGTGCCGCCACTGCTCGTCGGTGATCGACGCCGCATTACCGGCGGGTGGGCCACCGACCGAGATGAGCGCGCCGTCGATCCGGCCGAAGTGTTTCCGGGCCGCCGCGACGAGCCGCTCCGGGGTCTGCGGGTCGGCCAGGTCGGCGGTGACGCCGACCGCCCGGTCCGGGCCACCCAGCGCTTCGGCGGCGGCGTCGACGGCGTCGGCGTCGCGGGCCGAGAGCACCACCCGCGCGCCGTCGGCGACCAGGCACTGCGCCGTCGCGTAGCCCAGGCCGCGGGAGGCGCCGGTGAGCACGTACACCCGGTCGGTCAGTCCGAGATCCATGTCGCCGATCCTGCCGCATCCGGCTCGGGCCCGCCAACGTGGGCGGGCGGACGCGCGGCGGGGCGCACCAGGCGTACCCGACCGGCGATCTGCACCGCGACGGCCCCGCCGGCGCGGGCCACGGCCGGCAGCCGGCGCGGACGCGGCGCCCAACGCCCGTCGTAGCGCAGGCCCGCCTCGCGGACGGCCAGCTCCTCGGCGCCGGCCGGCGGCAGCGCGTCGCGGTCGCGCAGCGCCCGGGCCAGGTCCCAGCCGTCGCGCAGGGACCCGGCGGTGGGGCGCTCGGCGGCCCAGTCGGCGAAGGTCGCCGGCCAGGCCGTGCCGAGGCCGGCGGCGAGCAGCGGCCAGTGCCGGGCGACCTCACCGGCCCGTTTGCGTCGCAGCGCCGCCCGGGTGGCGGCCAGCGGCCCGGCCGCGAAGCCCGCCGGCGGCGGACCTCCGGCGACCAGCGTCGCCACCAGCTCCGCCTGCCGCGCGGCGAGCCCGGCGCGGGGGTCGGTGCCCGTCACGTCACGGCCGGGAAGCCGGCGGCGGTGGCCAGGGCGTCCAGTTCGGCGCGCAGCTCGGCGGCCGGTGGGTAGCCGCCGTCGCGTTCCAGCAGGAGCGCCGGTGGCCGCTGCCGGGCGCAGAGCGCGCGGACCAGCTCCAGCACCTCCGGCGGCACCGGATCGGTGTGCGTGTCGTGGTAGAACCCGCCGTGCTCGGCCCCGCCGGCCACGTGCACGTAACCGATCCGGTCCAACGGCAGCCGGTCGAGCAGCGCGAGCGGGTCGCTGCCCCGGTTGCGGGCGTTGGCGTGCACGTTGGCGATGTCCAGCAGCAGCAGCGCGCCGGTGCGGTCGAGGATCTCGGTGAGGAAGTCCGCCTCGTCCAGCTCGTCGTCGGGCCAGTCGAACAGGGCGGCGATCGGCTCCAGCGCGATCGGCACGGGCAGCTCGGCCTGCGCCCGGGCCACGTTCGCGCAGACCGCGTCGACCGCCTCCCGGCTGCGCGGCAGCGGCAGCAGATGCCCGGCCTCCAGCCCGCCGGCCCGCACGAACGCGATGTGCTCGCTGACGAGCGGGGCGTCCATCCGCTGCGCGACGGCGGCCAGGTGGGCGACGCGGGTCGGGTCGACCGGCTCGGCGCCGCCGAGGGAGAGCCGCACCCCGTGCGGTACGACGGTCACGCCGCGCTCGGGCAGCTGCGCCAGCCCCGGCGGCAGCGGCCCGGTCGCCGGCACCGACTCGGCCACCACCTCGACGAAGCGCAGCCCGGGCAGCTCGGCCACGAAACCGGCGATCTCGGGACGCCAGCCGATGCCGACGCCGTACGGGGCGGTCATCCGCCGCACCCACCGCCGCCGCATCCGCCGCCACCGCCGCCACCGCAGGAGCTGCCGCCGCCACACGAGCTGCCGGCGGTGCCCGATGACCCGGTGCTGGTGCCCGAGGACCAGCCGCTGCTGGCGATGGCCTGCCGCTGGATCTCGGCCTGCTCGGCGAAGCCCGGGTCGATCGCCCAGAGGGACGCGGTGCCGTACAGCGCCACGCCCATCGCCGCGCCCGCCGCGCCGTAGGTGGCGTACGCGGGGGACGAGGCGGGGGCCAGGTGGGTGTGCCGCTTACGCAGGTCGCGCAGCGCGGCGCGACCGGCCCGGCTGGTCTGCGGCACCCGCCAGAGCAGCAGCACCGCCACCAGCACCCCGGCCAGGGTGAGCAGCAGGTAGCCCACGGGCCGCCCGTTGGCCAGGCCGGCGAACAGCCGCACCACGCCGAGCACCAGCAGCGCGGCGAGGAGGAGCCTCCACTGTCGTGCGGAGGCCTGCTGCGCCTGGCTCACGCGCAGTCCCCGCCCTTCGAGGCTGACGCCGAGCTGGTCGAGCGCGGCGGCCACGCGCTGGTCCTGGGCGAGGTCCCGGGCCCGGGCGCCCTGGTGGGCGGCCCAGTGGATCGCCTGTTCCAGCGGGGTGAGCCCGGTCGGGGTCGGGCCGGTGGTGAAGAGGCGGCGATCCGGACCGACGTCGATCGCGCCGCTGCCCCGGAGGCCGCCCAGCGCGGCGTGCACCGCGAGGGCCGGCCCACCGTTGAGGTAGGCGACCTCCTGGGGACCGAGCGGCTCGGCGACGAGGGGTTCCGCGCCGGTGGCGAGGCGTACCCGGTGCAGCACCGCGAGGGCGACCACGACGGCGGCCGCCACGAGGTAGAGCCGGAGGAAGGTCGGGCCGGGGATGCCCCAGGTGTCGCCCGACGCGGCGTGGACGATCATCGGCTGCTCCTGTCGCCGGAGGGATCGGCGGCCCCATTGTGGAGCACGACCGCCACGGTCCCCGTCCCGGTGCGGCCGGCGTTCAGCGGCGGCGGACGGCCTCCTCGACCAGGCGACGGTGGGGCCGGCGTTCAGCGGCGGCGGACGGCCTCCTCGACCAGGTCGAGCACCGGGCCCAGGTCGCCGGCCGGTCGGCCCATCGCCAGGTGCAGCACCAGGCCGTCGTAGGCCAGCTCCAGGAACTGGGCCAGCACGTCGATCGGTACGTCCTCGCGCAGCACCCCGGCGTCGCGTTGGCGGGCCAGCCGGTCGCGGGTCGCCTCGGCGATCGCGGCGGACCGTTCGGCCCAGCGCTTGGCGAACGCCGGGTCGGTGCGCAGCCGGCGGGAGACCTCCAGTTGACTGCCCAGCCAGCCGGTGGTGTCGGGGGAGACCGCGCGGGCCAGCAGATCGCGCATCACCTGCACCAGACCGTTGCGGGCCACCGTCTCGACCATGGCGGCGGCGTCATCCTCCGCGACGGCGAGGAAGAGCGAGTCCTTGTCCCGGAAGTGGTGGAAGATGGCGCCCCGGGACAGCCCGGTGGCCTCCTCGAGGCGGCGGACGGTCGCCCCCTCGTAGCCGAGCCGCGCGAAACACGCCCGCGCGGCGGCGAGGATCTCCTGCCGGCGCGCGTCGAGCTGGTCCTGGCTTACTCTGGGCACACGTCGATCGTCGCAGGTCACCCCGGCCTATGCAAACCGTACGTACGGCTTGGTGCGGTGCCGTTTACCATCCTCCGGTGACCCCGCCTCACCCCACGCCCACCGCGGCGCTGACCGTCGCCACCGTCCAGGCCACCCCCGTACCCGGTGATGTCGCCGGCAACGCGACGGCCGCCGCCGAGTTGGTCCGTCAGGCCGCCGGACAGGGCGCCCGGGTGGTCGTCCTCCCCGAGCTGTACCTGTGCGCGTACCACCCGCCGACCCTCGCCGCCGACCCGGTCGGCACCGACGTCGTGGCCGACCCGGCCGGGGTGGTCGCCGACGGTCGGCTCGACCCGTTGCGCGCCGCGGCGCGGACGGCCGGGATCACCGTGGTGGTCGGGGCGGCGGCGCGGCACCCGGACGGTCGGCGCACCATCGCCGCCCTGGTGGTCGACCGCGCCGGCGCGATCCGGGTCGGGTACGACAAGCAGCAGCTGTGGGGCGACGAGCGCGAGCTGTTCAGCCCCGGCGGTCGGGGCGCCACGCTGCTGGTCGACGACTGGCGGCTCGGGTTGGGCATCTGCTACGACGGCTGCTTCCCCGAGCACGGCCGGGCCGCCGCGCTCGACGGCGCGCACGCCTACCTGTGCCCCAGCGGCTACCTGGCCGGCTCCGAGCACCGCCGGGACCTGTACTACGCCGCGCGGGCCCTGGACAACACGATGTTCGTGGTCTTCGCCAACGCGGTCGGCGGCGGCGACCCGTGGCGGTTCAACGGTGGCGCGGCGATCTACGACCCGCAGGGACGTACGCTCGCCCGGGGCGCTGACGAGGGCACGGCGGTGCTGGTGGCGACCCTCGATCCGGCCGCGCTCACGGCCACCCGGTCGGCCCATTCGATGCTCGCCGATCTGCTGCCGAGCCAGGGCGGCCCACGGGTGTCGCTGACCGGTTGAGCCCACCGTCAGGTCGACACCCGCGGGATCTGTTGGCGGACACGTCGGTCCCGTAGGGTGCCCGAGTGCCACTGCTCCTGCTGGACCTGGACAACACCCTGCTGGATCGGGCCGGGCCGTTCCGCCGCTGGGGTGAGCGCTTCCTGGACGGTATCGGCGCGCCCCCCACCGACATCGACTGGCTGCTCTCGATCGACGCGGACGGGTTGACCGACCGCTGGGACCTGGCCGACGCGATCCGGGACCGCTACGAGCTGCGGATCCCCTCGATCGACCTGGTGGAGGAGCTGCACGACGGGGTGGTGGCGCAGACCCGCCTCGATCCGCTGACCGCCTGCGCGCTGCGGATCGCCGACGACGCGGGCTGGGTGCCGGTGGTGGTCTGCAACGGCACCGTACGCGTCGAGGACGCCAAGATCCGCCGTACCGGCCTGGACCGGTACGTCGCCGACTGGGTGATCTCCGAGGAGGCCGGGGTCAGCAAGCCCAACCCGCGGATCTTCGCGCTCGCCGCGCAGCGGGTCCGGATGCCGCTGCGCGGCGCCTGGGTGGTCGGCGACAGCCCGGAGGCGGACATCGGCGGCGCTGCCGCCGTCGGGTTGCCCAGCGTCTGGCTGCACCGGGGACGGACCTGGTCGGACGTCCGGTTCGCGCCGAGCCGCACGGTGGACGGGCTGATCGCCGCGGTCGCCACGGTGCTCGCGAGCTGACGCGGTTCGCCGCCGCCGGACGCGGCGCGCACCGGCCGGGCGGCGGCAGCGGTAATTCGATTGACCGGCCGTCGGGGCGACGGCAGCATGGGCGGCGCATCGTGCACCCGGGCGTACGCCCGGTCGAGGAGAGGGGGTTGGTCATGGCCGTCTTCGCAGGTCGCTTCCAGCTGCCTAACTCAGCCTCGACCAAGGGAACCTCACCACAGTGCGCGATCATGACCTGCCGGCGCTGGAGCGCCGCAGCCGCGGCAAGAGCCGCTTCGACGACGACGAACCGCAGTTTCTGAAGCGCGGGCGGCCCACCGAGCCGCTCGCCGACCCCGACGGCGATCCTGACCCGGCCACCGGCGAACGCTGGTCGTCGTGGGACGACGCCGTGCACGGCCCTGCGCCGCATCCGCAGTGGCTGGTCACCGAGCTGGCCGCCAAGGACACCGAACTGGGTGTGTTGAAGACCGGTAAGGAGGCGGACGTCCACCTGGTCCGCCGGGCGGTACCGGACACGGACCGCTCCTGCCTGCTGGCGGTCAAGCGATACCGGGACGCCGAGCACCGGCTGTTCCACCGCGACGCCGGCTACCTGGAGGGGCGCCGGGTGCGGCGGTCCCGGGAGAACCGGGCGATGGCCGGCCGGACGGCCTTCGGCCGGCAGATGATCGCCGGGCAGTGGGCGGCGGCCGAGTTCGCCGCGCTGGCCCGGCTCTGGGAGATCGGCGCCGGGCACGACCGGATCGCCGTGCCGTACCCCGTGCAGTTGCGGGGCACCGAACTGATGTTGGAGTTCGTCGGCGACGCCGAGTCGGGGCTGGCCGCGCCCCGACTGGCCCAGCTGCGGCCCGGCCCGGCCGAGCTGCGCGACCTGTGGGGTCAGCTGGTCGAGGCGCTGCGCGTGCTGGCCCGGGCCGGCTACGCCCACGGCGACCTGTCGCCGTACAACCTGCTCGTGCACTCCGGGCGGCTGGTCGTGATCGATCTGCCGCAGGTGGTCGACGTGGTGGCGAACCCGCAGGGGCCCGAGTTCCTGGCCCGCGACGTGCGGGTGGTCAGCGCCTGGTTCGTGGCCCGGGGGCTGGGCGCCGAGCAGGTCGACCCCGGTGCTCTGACGGGGGAGCTGCTGCGGGAGGCGGGCATCCGCTGACCGGAGCGGGTCGGGCGGCCCGAGCGGCCGCCCGACCCGCCCGTACCCGTCACTGCAGGTAGCGCTCGACCTCGGGCTTGGGGCGTTCGCCCTGGGAGTCCGGGTCGCCGTGGGTGGTTCGGGCGGCCCGACGGCGGCGTAGCAGGTCCCAGCACTGGTCGAGGGACTCCTCCAGGGCGCGCAGCCGCTCGCTGGCCTCGCCCTCGGTGCCCGACTCGTGGGCCTGGGCGTCCGCGCGCAGCCGGTGTTCCTCGTCGACCAGCTCGGAGATCCGGTTCAGGATGGTCTTGTCGTCCATGCCACAGAGCCTGGCACAGGGTGCCCGACATCGCCCGGATTCGCAGGTACCGGTGCGTCCTGGCGCGCCCGCGCCGCCCGCCCTCTGGGATCGCCCGGGTGCGACCCGGCGGGCGGGCCCGCTGGCCGAGCAGCCCACGGACCCGCCGTCCCGTGGGCTCGCCGGCGGCTGCGACCTCAACGTGCACGGGTGCGACCTGCATCGGTGCCGCATCCTGACTATCCACTCAGGACTCAGGCCGGCCATCGCCATCGATGTCCGTTGGGCGTGTCGGTGGAATCTCACCGGTCACAGGTCTAGAGGTGCCCCCGAATTGGTGAGATGCTTCCGTCGCCCAGAAGGTGAAAGTTCCACAGTCCCGACCGGCCGAAGTGGACAACCCAGGCCGGCGGAACGACGAGGAGACGTTGCATGTCCCAGGTGTCCGATGCCGGCCCCACCCCCGTCAGCACCGAACCCCGGATGATCCCGCTCCGTCGCGCCCTGCCCGCGCTGGTCCGCGACCCGCTCGGCGCGCTGGTCGGCTTCGCGGACGCCGCTGGCGGCGAGGTCGTCCGGCTGAACCTCGGCTCGTTCCGCCCCTACCTCGTCAGTCACCCGGAGCACCTGCAACGCGTGCTGAGGGACAACGTTGCCAACTACACCCGCGACGGCGACGGACTGCTGTGGCGGCCGGTCCGCCGGATCGTCGGCGACGCCATCCTGGTCGCCGAGGGCGAAATCTGGGAGTCCAGCCGCGGCGCGCTGCAACCGCTGTTCACCGCGAAGCGGGCCGAGACGCTCGTCGACCGGATGGCCGAGGCGATCAACGAGGCCGTCGACGAGTGGCTGGAGCCCGCCCGCGACGGCCGCCCGATCGACGGCGGCGCCGAGCTGACCCGGATCGTGCTGCGGACCACCATGCGGGTGCTCTTCGCCGACCGCATCTCCGTGCCGGACGCGCTGCGGATCAGCGCCGCGCTGGACACCGTCACCACCGCGATGCTCCCGCGCCTGCTGGTGCCCTTCGTGCCGTACGCGGTGCCGATGCCCGGCGACCGACGCTTCTCCGAGGCCGTGCGGACCATCGACGAGGTGGTGCTGCCGATCATCCGGGAGGCCCGGGCCCGGCCCACCGACGGCGACGACATCATCTCCACCCTCTGCCGGCCGCGCGCCGACGGCAGCGAACCCGACGAGTACGCGATCCGCGGCGACGTGGTGGCGATGTTCTCCACCGCCACCGAGACCACCATCGCCCTGCTCTCCTGGCTGTGGCCGGTGCTGGCCTCCCGGCCCGACGTGGCCGAGCGGATGACCGACGAGATCGAGCAGGTGGTCGGCGCGGAACGGGTCGGCCGCGAGCACCTGCCGCAGTTGCGCTACGGCCGCATGGTGCTCGACGAGATGCTGCGGCTCTACCCGGCCGGCTGGATGATCCCCCGGACCGCGGTCGGCGACGACGTGCTGGGCGGTGTGCGGATCAAGGCCGGTGGCACGGTGCTGGTCAGCCCGTACGTCACCCAGCGGATGTCGACGTTCTGGAACGACCCGACGCTGTTCGACCCGGAGCGCTTCGCGCCGGAGAAGCCCCGGCGGCGCTACCGCTACTCCTACTTCCCGTTCGGCGGCGGCCCGCACCAGTGCCTCGGGCAGTACCTGTTCCTGCTGGAGGCGCAGCTCATCGTCAGCACCGTGCTGAGTCGCTACCGCTTCCGACTGCGCGAGCCCGTCGGCCTGACACCCCGGCTCGGCGCCTCGCTGCAACCCAAGCAGCGGGCCGAGCTGATCGTCACTCCGGTCGAGCGGCCGGTCGTGTCATGACCGGGGTCCCGTGGCCGGTGCAGGCCGGGCCCGACGCGGTAGCCGAGCAGGGCCGGGTGTGCGCGCTCGCCGTCCGTGGCGTCCGCGACCTGCAGGGCGTCACCGCCGCCCATCCGGAACTCTTCGACGCCGCGCCGTTCGACGCCGCGCTGCTCAGCTCGGTGGCCACCGCGATTGCGTTCACCGCGCCGTGGCACACCGCCGCCGAACTGCGGATCACCACCCGTACCCTGCTCTGGGTCTTCGCCGCCGACTGGCAGGTCGACTACCTCGCCCGGTCCGCCGACGACGTCCGGGCGATCGTGACCGACTGCCTGGCGGTCGCCGACGGCGCCGCGCCCCCGCCGGGCCGGCACCTGGCGCGGCTGCTGGCCGACCTGCGCGACGAGTTGGCGACCGTCCCGGCGTTCACGCGGCTGCGCCCGATCTGGCGCGACGAGCTGGCGCGGATGCTCGCCGCCGTGTCGCGTGAGTGGGACTGGAAGAACCTGCCGACCGACCCGACCACCGGGCGGCGCCTGCCGGACCTGGACCGCTATCTGGACAACGCCGACAACCTCGCCTGCTCCTTCGTCAACGTCACGCACTGGATCGCCACCGGCGACGAGCGGACCCTCGCCCAGTTGACCGACCTGCTGGACGCCGGACGTGGCGTGCAGCGGGTGCTGCGGTTGGTCAACGACCTCGCCACGCACGGGCGGGACGCCGAGTGGGGTGATCTGAACGCCCTGCTGCTGGTCGACGACCCGGCGCGGGTGCACGCCCGGCTCGCCGAGCTGACCACCCGGTCCCGCGGCGACCTGGCCGCCCTCGCCGAACGCTGCCCCCGCCAGGCGGACTACCTGCACCGGCAGATCTCCTTCACGGGTGGCTTCTACCAGCTGTCGGACTTCTGGGGGGCACGCGGTGAGTGAGGGCTCCCCGCGCGTACTGGCCGAGCCGGCCACCGACGCCGCGCGCGAGCTGATCGCCGGCCTCGCGCTGCGGCCGTGGGGGCAGGTCGCCGCCTCGGTGTACGAGAGCGGCCGGCTCGTCGCCGGTGCGGCCTGGCTGCCGGGACACCGCCAGCGGATCGGGTTCCTGCTGCGCGAGCAGCGCCCGGACGGCGCGTGGGGCCCGCCCGAGGGGTACGCCCTGGTGCCCACGCTCAGCGCCACCGACGCTCTGCTCGCCGCGCTGGCCGACGGCGGGTGGTCCGGGCCGGACCTGCTCGCCCCGGTGGCGCGCGGGCTCGACGCGCTCACCGGCCGGCTGCTCGCCACGCACGCGCGGGCGTTGCCGGACACCCCGGCGCTGGACCTCATCGTCCCCGCGCTGGTCGAGTCGATCAACGACCGGCTGACCCGGCTGGACCGGGCGACCGCCGACCGGCTGCCCCACCCGCCGCTGACCCTGCCACCGGGGCTCGGCCCCGACCGGTTGCGCGCGGTACGGGCCGCGGTGGCCGCCGGGGCGGCGCTGCCGACCAAGCTGGCCCACTTCTACGAGGTGCTGGACGCGACACCGGCCGACGCCGGGCCGACGCTCACCGCCGTCGGCGCCTCACCCGCTGCGACCGCCGCCTGGCTGACCGCCGCCGGCCCGGACGCCGGCCCCGCCGCGCACGCCTTCCTGCGGGAGTTGATCCGCGAGGGCGACGGGCCGGTGCCCTGCCCGGCCCCGATCACCGTCTTCGAGCGGGCCTGGGTGCTCGGCGGGCTGCGCCGCGCCGGTGTCGCGGTCAACCCGCCGGCGACCGTGCTGCGCACCCTGGCCGCCGCCACCACCGCCGAGGGCGTCGCCACCGGCGAGGGCCTGCCGACCGACGCCGACACCACCTCGGTCACGCTGGACGCGCTGGCCCGGCTCGGCCATCCCGCCGACCCGGCCAGCCTGTGGGCGTACGAGACGGCAGACGGTTTCTGCACCTGGCCGGGGAGCGAGGACGGCTTCTCGGTCACCACCAACGCGCACGTGCTGGACGCGTTCGGCCAGCACGTGGCCGCGCACCCCGGCGCGGACACGCGCTACCACCGGGCGATCGAGCGGCTCAGCATCATGCTGCCGGCACACCAGCTCGCCGACGGCCCCTGGCAGGACCGGTGGCACGCCTCGCCGTACTACGCCACGGCCTGCTGCGTGCTGGCCCTGGCGGAGTTCGGTCGCGGCGGCGTGGCGGCCGAGGCGGTGGACCGGGCGGCCCGTTGGGTGCTGGACAGCCAACGCGCCGACGGCTCGTGGGGGCGGTGGGGCGGAACGGCCGAGGAGACCGCGTACGCCCTGCAGGTGCTGCTGGCCGCACCGACCGGAGCGCCCCGGGTCGACGACGCGGTGGCGCGCGGCCACGCCTACCTGCACCGGCCGTCCGGTCGGGTCGACCCTCCACTGTGGTACGGCAAGGAGCTGTACTGTCCTACCGCGATCGTCCGCGCGGCGGTGCTGGCCGCCTGCCGGCTGGCCTCCGTCCATCTGGCGGATGCCGACCGTTCGGTGGTGGATTGTGGTTACGCGACAACAAAAACAACAACTTGAGGGGTTGTGTGGACACTGCTAGCGTACGCAGAGCCTCAGCCCCGTTCGCCCCGCCGTGGCGGGACGTCGTCTGCCATGATCACCCGTTGATGAGCTGAGTCAACCCCGGCCTGGGACGGTTCAATGCGTTCTCGCGGTACGAGTATCCGCACCAAGGTTGTCGCCCTGCTGCTCTCCCTGGTCGCGCTCTGGATGTTCGCGGCATGGGTGACCCTGCGGGACGGTTTCAACCTGCTCGGTGTCCAGCTGCTCAACAGCAGGGTCTACACGCCCAGTGAGCCGTTGCTGCAGGAGCTCCAGTTGGAGCGGCGGCTGACCCAGGCGTACCTGAGCAACCCCGACGCCGAGCAGCGCGCGACGCTGGAGGCCGAGCAGGGCAAGGCCGCGCGGTTGGCCGAGGACTTCGCCGCCTCGGTCCGCAACTGGCAGGTCGACGTGGCCGGCAGCTCGGCGCTCGACGCCCAGCTGGACGCCACGATCGCGCAGGTCGACGGGCTGAAGCAGACCCGCGCCGACGTGCTCGCCCGCAAGGTGGACCGGATCTCCGCCGCCGACGCCTACACCGACGCGATCGAATCGATCTTTCGGATCTACGACGTCACGGGCAGCCTGGACGACAAGGAGATCGCCGCCGACGCGGCGGCCCTGATCCAGCTCAACCGGATGAAGGAGCTGATCTCCCAGGAGGACGCGCTGCTCAGCGGCCTCTTCGGCAACGGCCGGATCAGCGGCCCGGAGTACGCCCGCTACGTCAGCCTGGTCGGCGCCGAGCGGTTCCTCGGCGAGGAGACCCGGGCCCGGCTCGCCGACGCCGACCAGCGCCGCTACCGGCAGCTCGTCGAGGGCGAGGCGTTCACCCGGCTACGCGCCGTACAGGACAGCATCATCCGCGAGGGCCGGCCGGCCACCCAACTGCCGGTCAGCGCCGAGCAGTGGCGCGGCACCGTCGAGCCGGCGCTGGCCGAGGTGAACGACGCTGTAACCGACGGCGGCGAGGGCATCGTCGGCCGGGCCACCGGCGTGGCCGTGATGGTCGTCGTCCGGCTGGTGCTCGCCACCGGCCTGGGCCTGCTCGCCGTCATCGCCTCGGTCGTCGTCTCCATCACCACGGCCCGGACCCTCCTGCGCCAGCTCGAACGGCTGCGGCAGGCCGCCTGGCAGCTCGCCGACGAGCGGCTGCCCCGGGTGGTCGAGCGGCTCGGTCGCGGCGAGGAGGTCGACGTCGCCACCGAGGCGCCCCCGCTGGAGTTCGGCACCGACGAGATCGGCCAGGTCGGCAAGGCGTTCAACGCCGTCCAGGAGACCGCCCTGAGCACCGCCGTCGAGCAGGCCGAGCTGCGCCGCAACGTCCGCGAGGTGTTCCTCAGCCTGGCCCGGCGTACGCAGGCGCTGGTGCACCGCCAGCTCACCCTGCTCGACGCGATGGAGCGGCGTGAACACGACGCGGAGGAGTTGGAGGACCTGTTCCGGGTCGACCACCTGGCCACCCGGATGCGGCGTAACGCCGAGAACCTGATCGTGCTGTCCGGCTCCACCCCGGGCCGGGCCTGGCGGCGCAACGTCCCCATGGTGGACGTGGTGCGCGGCGCGGTCGCCGAGGTGGAGGACTACACCCGGGTCAACGTGCTGCCGCTCGGGCCCGTCTCGCTCGCCGGCCGGGCGGTCGGCGACATCATCCACCTGCTCGCCGAACTGATCGAGAACGGCCTGTCGTTCTCACCGCCGCACACCACCGTCGAGGTCCGTGGCCAGCTCGTGGCCAACGGGTTCGCCATCGAGATCGAGGACCGCGGCCTCGGCATGAGCGAGGAGGACCTGGCCGCGGCGAACCACCGCATCGTCGACCAGTCCGAGCTGAACCTCGCCAACGCCGCCCGGCTCGGCCTCTACGTGGTGAGCCGGCTGACCGAGCGGCACGGCGTGCGGGTCCGGCTCAAGGAGTCGGCGTACGGCGGCACCACCGCCGTCGTACTCATCCCGCTGGACTTGGTCACCTCGAACGGGACCGCCCCGGAGACCTCCGGCGCGTTGCCGGTCGGGCCGACGGCCATCGCGCTGCCCTCGGGGCCGCCCGCCGGCGGTCCCGCCGACGGCGGCCGTTCCGCCAGCCTCTCGTCGGTCGCGGTGGCCGCCGCGGCGACGGACACGAGCGGTCCGGGCGCGGCGCAGCCGGTGACCCCCGGCGCCCCGGTGCTGGCCGAGAGCAGCACCCCGACCGAGCAGCAGGTGGACGGAACCGACACCGACGTCGTACTCCCCACCCGGCAGCGCACGACCCTGGGCGCCTCGGCGGCGGAGCTGCCCACCCGGGCCCGGCGTGGCCTGGGCCAGCCGGCCCTGGAGGGCCCGACGGTGCCCACCGGCCTGCCCGCGGTGGACCGGGGCGGCCCGAGCGGCGGCGGCAGCGGGCCGGGCGGCGAGGGCGGGCCGGGCGGCGAGGGCGGGCCGATTCCGGCGCGGGCCGAGACAGACCGGACCGGCTCGGGCCTGCCGGTCCGCGTTCGCCAGGCGAACATCGTTCCCGAGCTGCGCGACGACCCGGCGGCGGCAACCGAGTCCGACGAGGAGGACGTGGCACGTCCGCCGGAGCAGGTACGCCGGATGATGAGCTCGTATCAGACCGGCACCCGGCGCGGTCGGACCGACGCGGCGCGACTGCTCGGTGGCGCGTCCGACGCCTCGTCGAGCGGCACGTCCGAGCCGACCGACGAGGAACCACAAGCCACCTGACCGAGCGCCGGTGCTGCGGGTTCCCGCGCGGTGTGACGGTCAAGCCCAAGACGAATACGGCGCAACTGCCGGGCGAGAAGAGGACGACGAAGTGGCCCAGAAGACGGCTTCGAGTGCCGACCTGACGTGGTTGCTGGATGATCTGGTGGGCCGGGTGAAGCAGGCCGAGCATGCGGTCGCGCTCTCCACCGACGGGCTGTTGATGGCTTCCTCACAGGGGTTGAGCCGCGACGACGGCGAGCACCTCGCGGCGATGGCGGCCGGCATCCAGAGCCTGGCCCGGGGCGCCGGCAAGCGCTTCGGCGGTGGGCAGGTGCAGCAGACCATCATCGAGATGCAGTCGTCGTTCCTGTTCGTCACAGCCGCCGGCCGCAACGCCTGCCTGGCTGTTCTCGCCAGCGAGGACGCCGACGTCGGTCTCATCGCGTACGAGATGGCGATGCTCGTCACCCGGGTCGGCAAGTACGTGGCCTCCCCGTCGCGGAGCGCCGAACAGTCGGCTGGCGAGAGGTAACGGCCATGACGGTGCAGGGGGAGTCCGCAGAGCATCAGTGGGTGGATGACCATGCGGGCCCGGTGGTGCGCCCGTACGCGGTGACACGCGGGCGTGCCCGTCCGGTCACCGGCACGTTCGACCTGATCTCCCTGGTCACCGCGACCCGTGCCGACGTGACGCCGGAGGTGGGTCTCGGTCCCGAGCACCTGGCGATCGTCGGCCTGTGCCAGCGAATACAGTCCGTCGCCGAGATCGCCGCCCACCTCGACCTGCCGGTGGGGACCATCCGGGTGCTCCTCGGCGATCTGGCGGCCCGCAACCTCGTGCAGGTACGCGAACCGCAGACCACGGCCGGTCTTCCCGACAACAGCATCTTCGAGGCGGTAATCAATGGACTACGGGCACTCTGAGCGGCCGGCGGGAGCGACGCCACTGCCCACCGCGATCAAGATCCTGGTCGCCGGTGGTTTCGGCGTGGGCAAGACCACCATGGTCGGCGCGGTGAGCGAGACCCGGCCGTTGCGCACCGAGGAGGTGCTGACCGAGACCGGCGTCGGCATCGACGACCTGTCCGGGGTGGAGGGTAAGACCACCACCACCGTGGCGATGGACTTCGGTCGGATCACCATCAGCGACGACCTGGTGCTCTACCTGTTCGGCACACCCGGGCAGGACCGGTTCTGGTTCGTCTGGGACGAGCTGGCGCTGGGCGCGATCGGCGCGGTGGTGCTTGCCGACACGCGCCGGCTGGCCGACTGCTTCCCGTCGATCGACTACTTCGAGGGTCGGGGCACCCCGTTCGTGGTGGCGGTGAACTGCTTCGAGGGCGCCCGCCAGTACCGGCTCGACGAGGTGCAGACCGCGTTGAACCTGGACCCGGGCGTGCCGGTGCTGCTCTGCGACGCCCGTCAGCGCGAGTCCAGCAAGGAGGTGCTCGTGACCCTCATGGAGCACGCCATGAAGACCCGCGAGGCTCGCCGGCGCGCCGCCAGCGGGGACTGACCGACGGTCGGGGCAATTTTTCCGGGCACCCGTGTCCGGATCGGCCCCGGCCGTTCGTCATGCTGGCGACACCCGGAAAACCCGAGGGAGCGCCAGATGAAGTTCATGATGTTCGTTTGCAGCGACACCGCACCGGACACCGACCCGACCGAGCTGCCCGACATCCACACGTGGGTGGCCGACAACGACACCCGCGGACGTCGCCTCACCGGCAACGTGCTGGCGCCGACCACGGCCGCCACCACCGTCCGGGTCCGCGACGGCGAACTGCTCGTCTCCGAGGGGCCGTTCGCCGAGACCACGGAGGTCATCGTGGGCTTCGACCTGCTCGACTGCGCCGACCTCGACGAGGCCATCGAGGTGGCACGTACCCACCCGATGGCGCGGGAGGGGCGGCTGGAACTGCGCCCGTTCGGTGCCCTGTCGGCCTGATCGGATGGCTCGCACCGACACCACGACCGGTGCGCCCGACGACGTCGGCGCGGCCGTGGCGGCGCAGGCCGTCGCGGCCGCTGGCGTCGACGCGTACCCCCGGATCGTCGCGACCCTGATCCGGGTGACCGGGGACTGGGCGTTGGCCGAGGACTGCGCGCAGGAGGCCCTGGCCGTCGCGCTGGAGCGCTGGCCCGGCGACGGCGTGCCGGCGAACCCCGGCGCCTGGCTGCTGACCGTCGCCCGCAACCGCGCGATCGACGTGCTGCGCCGGACCGCCGTCGAGCGCCGCAAGCTGCACGAACTGGCGGTCCTCGCGCCGGACGACGCGTGGCCCGAGACCCCGGCGGGGGAGGACGTGGTGGACGACCGGCTGCGGCTCATCTTCACCTGCTGCCATCCCGCGCTCGCGATCGAGGCTCGGGTGGCGTTGACCCTGCGGACCGTCTGCGGGGTGCCGACCGCCGACATCGCCCGGCTCCTGCTGGTCAGTGAGTCGACGATGACCCGCCGGCTGACCCGCGCCCGGACCCGCATCGCGCAGGCCGGCATCCCGTACCGGGTGCCGAGCGGGCCGGCGCTGGCCGAGCGGCTGCCCGGGGTGCTCGCCGTGCTGTACCTGCTGTTCACCCGGGGCTACGTCGTCGACGGCGAGCCGGCCTTCGCCGATGAGGCGGTCCGGCTGGCCCGGCTGCTCGACCGGTTGATGCCGGAGCAGTCCGAGGTGGCCGCGCTGCTGGCGCTGCTGCTGTTCCAGCACTCCCGCCGGGACGCCCGTCGCGACGCCGCAGGCAACCTGCTCACCCTTGAGCGGCAGGATCGCGCGCGGTGGGACCGCGCGGCCACCGCCGAGGGCCAGGCCGCCCTTGCTCGGGTACGCCACGACGGGCCGTACGCGTGGCAGGCCCGGATCGCCGCCTGCCACGCCACCGCGCCGTCCGCGGAGGCCACCGACTGGCCGACGATCGCGCGGGCCTACGACGCGCTGGCCGACATCCGGCCCTCACCGGTGATCGCGCTCAACCGCGCGGTCGCGCACGGCTACGCGTACGGGCCGTACGCCGGATTGGGCCTGCTCGACGCGGCGCAGGCCGGGGGAGGGCTGGACGGTAACCCGCTCGCCGTGGCGGTGCGGGCCGATCTGGTCGCCCGGCAGGGTGACCGGCTGCGGGCCGCCGCGCTGTTCCGGGAGGCCGCCGGGATGGCCGGCTCGGCCGCCGAGCGCCGTGCTCTGCTCGACCGGGCGGACGACCTCGCGAGGTAGCCGGATCCTCCGGGTCAGCCGCGCTTGGCCAGCACCAGGAAGCGGGTCCAGGCCGCCGGGTCGAAGGCGAGCGTCGGACCGGCCGGGTCCTTGGAGTCGCGTACGCCGATGACGCCCGCGAGGTTGTCGGCCACCTCGACGCAGTCGCCGCCGTTGTTGCCACTCTTGCTGCTCTTGCGCCACCGAGCGCCGGTCAGGTCCATGATGCTGCCGCTTCTCTGATGAGGTTAAGGGACTGCGCACGAGACAGGGCTGCATCGCGGATGCGCTCCCACCGTCGGTCCAGCGTAGCAACGTCGGCCGCCTTGTCGATGAGCTGCGCTTGCGCCTGACTGTCGACGTGGGCGACCCGCGCCCCGTCCGGCATCTCGGCCACGGTGAACGGCCCACCGAGGCCCGGATACATGCCGACGTCGGCGGGCACGACGAACAGCGACACGTTCGGCAGAGCGGCCAGTTCGGCCAGCCGCTCGCACTGCTCACGCATCATGGCCCGATCGCCGTCGAGGGTGCGCCGGAGGATTCCCTCGTCCAGGACCGCGACGATGAGCGGCGGGCGTTCCCGGCGCAGGATGGCCTGCCGGCTCAGCCGCGCCTCGGCGAGATTGTCGGCTTCGGCCGGTGTCAGCGCCTCGCCGACCAGCGTCGCCAGCGCGTACGCCTTCGTCTGAAGCAGGCCCGGTATCCACGCGAGCTGAAACGACCGCAGCGACAGCGCCTCGCGCTCGATCTCGGCCCAGGGTCGGAACCAGGCCGGCGTTCGACGCTTCAGCGCGTCCGGCCACAGCTCCTCGACGTTCCGACCGAGCAGCTCGGCGACCCGGGCACGATGACGAGTCTGGGGAATTCGATCCCTGCTCGCCCACTTTGCCGCCGTCTTCGGATCGACACCAATCTGAGCAGCGAGACTGTCCGCTGTGTAGCCCTTTTCGACCATGGCCGCCTGTACGGCTCGATTCATCTCCACACTCTCCAGAACGTTCCAGACGTCGGAGGTAAATACTTCTACGCGGTGTAATTGTTTGGCAACCCTCGGCAGGGTGCTGTGTAGACAGCATCGACGAGGGAGCGCAGGATGCCCGAGGAGAAGCCCCGAGATCACGCGAAGCCGACCGTCGGTCCGTTGCCGTCCCGGCCGAAGCAGCCGCGCAAGAGCGCGCCCCGCCCCATCGAGCGGCTCATTCCTCCGCACCGTGGTTCCGGTCGCGCCGCCAACGTCGTACCCGAATCACGCTGGCGACCCCGGTGCGGCCCGCCGGTCGGGCACACCGCCGACGGTCCCCTCTGGATGTGCGACGCCTGCGGGCGGGACTGGCCCTGCCCGGCGCTGCGAGCGACCCCGACGGACGCTGCTCGCCGCGCGACCCTTATCCCCGAGTTCTCCCGGATCACCTGGCGGGCGATCCGGGACCTGCGCGGCCAGCCGGGCGGCCCCGATCCGGTGGCCATCGTTCGCCGTTTCCTCTGGTTCCTGCCCCTCACCGACGAAGAGGCCCGTGCGGTCGCGCTGCGACTGCGCTGAGCGGGACCTGGTCCGGATCCTTCGCTGGCCGTACCACGTTCTTGCCCTTTGCTCTGCTTCAACGGGCGCAACGGCACCGCACGGTCAGTGTTGCGCCGAGTGAAGCAGAGCAAAGGGCGCGAGACAGCTACCCGGGGCATGGGAAGGCAGAGACGGGGAAGGGCCGCTCCCCGCCAGCGCGGGAAGCGGCCCTTCGCAAATGTCGTACGCGATCAGTTGGCGATCATGCGGCGCAGCACGTACTGCAGGATGCCGCCGTGGCGGTAGTAGTCCGCCTCGCCCGGGGTGTCGATCCGCACGACGGCCTCGAACTCCACGCCGGTGTCGGTCGTGACCGTCACCGTGCGCGGGGTGTCGCCGTCGTTCAGGGCCGTCACGCCGGTGATGGTGAACATCTCGGTGCCGGTGAGGCCCAGCGACTCGGCGGTGACGTCCACCGGGAACTGCAGCGGCAGCACGCCCATGCCGATGAGGTTGGAGCGGTGGATCCGCTCGTACGACTCGGCGATGACCGCCCGCACGCCCAGCAGCATGGTGCCCTTGGCCGCCCAGTCCCGCGACGAGCCCGACCCGTACTCCTTGCCGGCCAGGATGACCAGCGGGATGCCGGCCTCCTGGTAGGCCATCGAGGCGTCGTAGATGGAGGTCTGCTCGCCGGTGAGGTGGTTGACGGTGAAGCCGCCCTCCACCCCGGGCACCAGCTGGTTGCGCAGCCGGATGTTGGCGAAGGTGCCCCGGATCATCACCTCGTGGTTGCCCCGGCGGGAGCCGTACGAGTTGAACTCGTGGCGCGGCACGCCGTGCTCGGCGAGGTACGTGCCGGCGGGGGAGTCGGCCTTGATCGAGCCGGCCGGCGAGATGTGGTCGGTGGTCACCGAGTCACCCAGCTTGGCCAGCACCCGCGCGCCCGAGATGTCGACGACCGGGCTCGGCTCCTGCTGCATGCCCTCGAAGTACGGGGGCTTGCGCACGTAGGTCGAGTCGCTGTCCCAGGCGAAGGTGTCGCCGGTCGGGGTGGGCAGCGACTGCCACCGCTCGTCGCCGGCGAAGACGTCGGCGTACGCGGCGCTGAACCCGGTCGCGCCGATCGCCTGGGCGATGACGTCCTGGATCTCGGCACTGTTCGGCCAGATCTCCCGCAGGAAGACCGGGTTGCCGTCGCTGTCCTCACCGATCGGCTCGTTGGCCAGGTCGATGTCCATCGTGCCGGCGAGGGCGTACGCGACGACCAGCGGCGGGGACGCCAGGTAGTTCATCTTGACGTCCGGGTTGATCCGGCCCTCGAAGTTCCGGTTGCCGGAGAGCACCGAGACGACCGACAGGTCGTGCTCGTTGACCGCCGCCGACACCTCCTCGGGCAGCGGGCCCGAGTTGCCGATGCAGGTGGTGCAGCCGTACCCGACCAGGTTGAAGCCCAGCTTGTCCAGGTAGGGGGTGAGGCCGGCCCGCTCGTAGTAGTCCATGACGACCTTGGAACCCGGGGCGAGGGTGGTCTTCACCCACGGCTTGCGGGTCAGGCCCTTCTCCACGGCGTTGCGGGCCAGGAGCGCGGCACCGATCATCACCTGCGGGTTGGACGTGTTGGTGCAGGAGGTGATCGCCGCGATCACCACGGCGCCGTGGTCCAGCTCGTACTCGACGCCGTCGGCGCTGGTGACCCGGATCGGGTTGGTGGCCCGGCCGCCCGCGCCCACCGCCGCGGTCTCCAGGTCGCGCGGCTCGTCGGCCGGGTCGCTGAACTCGTTGGCGGGCGGGTCGCTGGCCGGGAACGACTCGGCGCTGGCCTCGTCGGCCGGCCCGTTCGCGCCGCGCGGCAGCTCCTCGCGGGGCACACCCGGCTTGAGGTCACGCTCAACGTCGGATTCCTCGGCGACGTAGTCGGTCAGCGCCGAGCGGAACAGCGTCTTGGCGGCGCCCAGCGGCACCCGGTCCTGCGGACGCTTCGGGCCAGCGAGCGACGGCTCGATGGAGCCCAGGTCCAGCTCCAGGCGCTCCGAGTAGTCCGGCTCCGCCTTCGGGTCGTGCCAGAGGCCCTGCTCCTTGGCGTACGCCTCGACGAGCGCGACCTGCGCGGCGTCGCGGCCGGTCAGCTCCAGGTAGCGGATCGTCTCGCCGTCGATCGGGAAGATCGCGACGGTGGAGCCGTACTCCGGGGACATGTTGCCGATGGTGGCCCGGTTGGCCAGCGGCACGGCGCTCACGCCGGGGCCGTAGAACTCGACGAACTTGCCGACCACGCCGTGCTTGCGCAGCATCTCGGTGATGGTGAGCACCAGGTCGGTGGCGGTGGTGCCGGCCGGCATCTCGCCGGACAGCTTGAAGCCCACCACGCGCGGGATCAGCATGCTGACCGGCTGGCCGAGCATCGCGGCCTCGGCCTCGATGCCGCCGACGCCCCAGCCCAGCACGCCCAGGCCGTTGACCATCGTGGTGTGCGAGTCGGTGCCGACCACAGTGTCCGGGTACGCTTGGCCGTTGCGCTCCATGATGGTGCGGGCCAGGTACTCGATGTTGACCTGGTGCACGATGCCGGTGCCCGGGGGGACGACCTTGAACTCGTTGAACGCGGTCTGGCCCCAGCGCAGGAACTGGTAGCGCTCCCTGTTGCGCTCGTACTCCAGCTCGACGTTGCGGGCGAACGCGTCCTCGCGACCGAACAGGTCGGCGATCACCGAGTGGTCGATGACCAGCTCGGCGGGGGCGAGGGGGTTGACCTTGGTGGCGTCGCCGCCCAGCTCACGTACCGCCTCGCGCATGGTGGCCAGGTCGACCACGCACGGCACGCCGGTGAAGTCCTGCATGAGCACCCGCGCCGGGGTGAACTGGATCTCCACGCTCGGGTCGGCGGTCGGGTCCCACCCGCCGAGCTGGCGGATGTGGTCGGCGGTGATGTTCGCGCCGTCCTCGGTCCGCAGCAGGTTCTCCAGGAGGATCTTCAGGCTGTACGGCAGCCGATCGTGGCCGTCCACCTTGTCGATCTTGAAAATCTCGTAGCTCGCGTCTCCGACGCGTAGCTGGGTCTTCGCACCGAAGGTGTCGAGGCTCGCCACGTCGTACTCCTTCACACCAGCGACCGTGAGTAGTCCTGAGCAGTGTGTCGCACCGACCGGGGTGCCGCCGAGGTTAGGTGACACTTACCGACGATTCCGCTCTCAAACAAAACCGTACGTCCGTCTTGCTAGTTTCGCAACTCGGCGCACGGTTCGCCCATCCCTCCATCCCTAGCCTCCTAGGATGGATAGGGGGTGTGCGCGTGCCCGCACCACCCGCCGCCGGGTCTTCGTCGAGGGGCCGGTCGGGCAGGCCGGCGCGGGTAGGGTTCGAGGTCCGGTCGGAGGAGGGTCAACCGTGTTCGACGTCCAGCACTGGCTCGTGTCGCTGCCGCCGATCGCGGTCTACCTGCTCGTCGCCGGGGTGATCGGCGTGGAGAGCATGGGGGTACCCCTGCCCGGTGAGATCGTCCTGGTCAGCTCGGCCCTGCTCGCGGCCACCGGAGTGGTGGAGCCGGAGTGGGTGGCCACGGCCGCCGCTACCGGAGCGATCGTGGGCGACTCCATCGGGTACGCGGTGGGTCGCCGCGGCGGCCGCCCGCTGCTGGCCCGGCTGGGCCGACGCTTCCCCCGCCATCTCGGCCCCGCCCAGCTAGCCCGGGCCGAGCAGAGCTTCGCCCGGCACGGCGTCTGGGCGGTGTTCTTCGGCCGGTTCGTGGCGCTGCTGCGGATCCTGGCCGGCCCGCTCGCCGGGGCACTGCACGTGCCGTACCGGCGGTTCCTCCTGGCCAACGCCGCCGGCGGGCTGGTGTGGGCGTTCGGCACCACGTACCTGCTGTTCACCGTCGGCCGGGCCGCCGAGCACTGGCTCAAGGACATCTCCTGGGCCGGCCTGGTCCTCGCGGTGCTCGCAGGGCTGGCCAGCACGTGGTGGCTACGCCGACGGGCCCACCGCGTGAGTGCGGCCGAGCCGGCGCAGTCCACTGAGCCGGCGCAGTCCGCGGAGCCGGCCCGCACCGGTAGGGATCGCTGACCCGGGGCATGCCGAAAGGGCCGGGCCCCGTGGTGGGGTCCGGCCCTTGTCGGTGGTGGTGCTGGGGTGGGGTCAGCTGGTGGCGTAGCCGCGGGTGGCG